>NZ_JBHYXD010000004.1:112989-148407 GCF_042751995.1 Streptomyces sp. NPDC059371
CGGTCCGGCGGTCGCGCGGGCCAGGACGCGGTCGCGGAATCCCGGCGCGAACCGCGCGGGCTGGGGCGCGCTCGCGGGGGGGGGGTGTACGGGGCCGCCCGGGGGGGCCGGGGCCGGGGCGCCCCCCCCCGGGGCGGGCGCGCCCACGGCGGCGGCCGTGTGCCCGACCGGCTGGGGCAGCCTCCCGAAGACCGCCGCCGACGCCGACAACGGGTCGCTGACCGACATCAGGACCGGTCAGCACGACTGCTACGACCGCATGGTCCTCGACGTGCCCACCGCCGGCACCACGCCGATCGGGTACACCGTGCACTACGTCGACGCCTTCATCCAGGACCCGTCCGGCATTCGCATTCCGGTCTCCGGCGGGGCGATCCTGGAGATCCTGGTGTCCGCACCCTCGTACGACCCGGAGACCTACACCGAGACCTACCCCGGCCGGGGCGGCCGGCCCCTTCCGGGCGTCGACCTGACCGGCTACCGCACCTTCCGGGACACGAAGTTCGGAGCCAGCTTCGAGGGAGTCACCCAGGTGGGACTCGGCGTGCGGGCCCGGCTGCCGTTCCGGGTGACGCAGCTCTCCGGTCGCCTGGTGATCGACGTCGCGCACACCTGGTGAGGTGGCGTCGTCGGCCGCGTCCGGCCGGTGACATGACGCGAGTGGGGCGTGGGCACGCGGCGAGCACCGGCGCCGGCGGCCCGCTCGCGTCCGATCCGTTCGCCGCCATGGGTGAGCGCCGCGTGAACCACGGAGCTCACGCCCCCGGTCGGGACACTGCGTCCGCACGCTTGGAGTACCGGCTCTCGTAGAACGTCGGCCACAACGTGACCGCCACGAGCAGCCAGACCACGGCCAGGGTCCCGAGCCCGCCGCCGAACCCCGCGATGAGCAGCGGCAGCGCGCAGCAGGGCAGGACCACGGACAGCATCCAGCGGCGCACGCCGTCGGGCCGGCGCAGCGCTGCGATCCCGGTGAGCAGGAAGTATCCGGCCAGAGAAGCGCACAACAGCCAGCGCGTGCCGGTGGGCAGCGTGTCCGGGTGCTCCGCCGCCGCGCCCAGTCCGGCCGCGAGAGCCGCCAGGCAGCCGGACACCAAGCAGTGCAGCGGGAGCGCCGCACGGGCCGGCAGGGAGCGCGCGGTGAGATACGGAACCCCTGCGTAGCCGTGCCGGAAGGACAGCGACCACAGGGCTACCAGAAGGAAGAACGCGGCGCTCGCGAGGCCGTAGAGTCTTCTGTTCCAAGTGGCTTCCGAGGCGGCCTCGATCACCTGGGCGACACCTTCGCCGAGCACGATGATCACGAACAGGCCGAGCCGTTCGCTCAGGTGGTCGGCGTGCGGCGCGGCCACCGACACGGGCGGCACGGTGTCGCGGCGCCGGGAGTGCCTCTCCTCGCGCTTGTCGTGGGCCTTCCGGTTCTCGATGATGTCGCGGGCGGAGACGGTGAAGGTGACCCACAGGTCGAGGGCGATGCCCAGGGCCCAGAGCCGGTACCGGACGGGTTCGTTCGCCCACAGGGAGACGATCCACGGGATCACGCCGAGGGACATCTGGGCGGCGGGCCAGTCGACGAGGAGCTCACGGCGATGCCGCCAGGCGCGGTTGGCGAGCATCCGGATCACGACATAGGCGAGCGCCAGAGCTCTGGCCTGGCCGTTCTCGCCCTCGTGGACGCCGGGGACGGCGGCCGCCATGACGGCCATGCCGAACATCGCGGCGAGCACCGTGCGAGCGTGCGTACCCTCACCCGCCACGTTCCCGTACAGCGTGAAGCAGATCCAAGCGGTCCAGAACGCCAGGAACAGCAGCGCGTACTGCCCGAGATCGGCGGGGCCGGGTTCGCCGTGCAGCAGATGCGCGATCTGGGCCACGCCGGCCACGGCGACCAGGTCGAAGAACAGCTCCAGCCACGTGGCATGCCGGTCCTCTCCCGAATCGGGAATTGCGGGCGACACCTCGTTCACACCTGTCCCTGTGCTCTCGCCAAGACGTCGGGGCGTACCTCGGCCGTACGACGGGACGCCCGCGCTCCCACCGGACGGGGCGCGCGTCGAACCGAGGAACCGCCCACACTAGCCAAGCATCACCGGGGGACCGCGCTGTCGCCGCCGATGAGAGCCCGGGGCGTCGCCGTGGAGCGAACGGGTCAACTGGTCCACTCGGCAGGCAATGTGACGGTCCATCAATACTGATCGGAAGGCGTAGCCGGGCGGCGTCGACGCACCGCGTCAGGGCAGGGTGAGCACGCAGAACTCGTGGCCCTCCGGATCGGCGAGGACCGTCCACGGCACGTCCCCCTGGCCGATGTCGAGATCGGTGGCACCGAGGGCCCGCAGCCGGGCCACCTCCGCTTCCTTGTCGTCACCGGGGTACGGCAGCAGGTCGATGTGGATCCGGTCCGGTACGGTCTTCACGCCGGGCGTGCGGAGGAGCTCGAGGTACGGGCCGACACCCTTGGCCGACCGCAGCGTCGCATGGTCGTCGGCCACCTCGTGCAGGGTCCAGTCCGTCGCCTCGCCCCAGAACCGGGCCATGGCCCGCGGGTCCACGCAGTCGACCACCACCGTGGCGATCGGCCCGGTGTCGCGGTAGATCTCCCGGGGCTCCAGCACGCAGAACTCGTTGCCCTCCGGATCGGCGAGCACCGTCCACGGCACGTCGCCCTGGCCCACGTCGACGGGCGTCGCCCCGAGCGTCCTCAGGCGGTCGACCAGCTCGGCCTGGTGGGCGGCGGAGGTGGTGGCGAGATCGAGGTGCACACGGTTCTTCGTCGCCGTCTTGGGCTCCGGTACCGGAACGACGTCGATGCCGAGGACCACCGGGTCCGGCCAGACCGGACCGCCGGGAGGCCCGACATAGGTGGTCACGCCGGGGCTGTACGCTCTCCAGCCGAGTGCCTCCGCCCAGAACCGGCCGACGGCCGAGCTGTCGACGGCCTTGACGTTCACGTGAACAGGTCGCAGTGCCATGCCTGCGATCCTATGCACGTACTGCCTGACGCTCGACGCCCGACGCACACGCGCCGCGACCCCCACGCACCGTCGCCGCACAGGGACCGTCGCCGAACAGGGACCGTCGCCGAACAGGGACCGACTCGCCCACCGACCGAGCACCCACCCCTGCGTCGGCCTGCGTATGCGGGCTAGCGCCGGCCGCCTCCGGGGATGCGGATGACCGCTGTTCCTCCGTCCAGATCGACCGTCGTCCGGTTCGGCGGTGCCCCGTCCTCCTCGTCGTCGCGGAGCAGCAGGGCCGACTGGCGTTCCTTCAGCTCGGTCTGCTTGCCCGGCGAGAGGCTCGCGTGCAACTGCTCGAACCCGGTCGCCGATATCTGGCCCTGACGTGCGGCATTGCGCCACGGCAGCAGTCCGGCCTTGCTCGCGCGCAGCAGAAGCTGATCGACGAAGGACAGCGCGGTCAGCAGGATGACCAGTCCGGGCAAGGTCATGAAGACGAGGAATGCCATGCCCCGAGTATCCCTTCGGCAGCCGACGGCGTCACCGTCGGGCCGGAGCCGGAGCCGGAGCCGGAGCCGGCAGGGTTCAGGCACCCCCGCACACGCGGCCCGCGTCGCGTGCGGGGCGGTCCTGGGAGAGTGTCAGGTCCATCATGCCTGCTCGGAGGTCGTTCGCGGTAGGACGGAGCGCACGTCCTTCCGGTCTTGGCAGGGGCGGTGGCCTGCCCGCAGACTCGTCGTCATCCACTCATCGGCATGCGTGCCGGCACCCGTCTCGGGCCGCCGGCGCGTTCGTTGTGCTGTTCCGTCGTGTGCCGGGGCGGGCCGGGGGTGGTGGAACGAAGGGGGATTGATGAATCAGGACATGGTGATGCGGGCGCGGGTCCTGCTGCTGAGCGCCAATACACGTGTGGTGCGGGGAGTCGCGGGGCTGTGGATCTACCGGACCCTGACACCGGTCGATCCGGAGGCGTACGGGTCGAAGCTGGCGTACGTCCTGGTGGAGGCGAGCGCGTCCCCGTTGGTGCGGGACCTGCCCGAGCAGCGGATGGCACTGCTGGACGAGGCGGTGGAGGTGGCGACGGCCCTGAGCCCCGCGAACCCCTTCCGGGACAGGGTCCTGGCGAAGGCGCTGGCCGCCCGACGACGCGAACTCAAGGGTCCTTCGGCGTCATAGCGGGGATCGCCGGGGTTCTGGACGGTCAAGTCCCCTAACTAAAGGGCTGGTTCGGCCTGCGCCGGCCCCCGGGGGCTTCAGCAGGTCGTGAACGGACCGGCTGAAGCCCCCTGCGGGGCAGCGTGTCGGGGGGTGCGCCGCCGCGACACCCGGCACCGAGAGCCACGACAAACTGGCTTTGCTGAACGTCCTCGGCACGGACAGCTTCGCCGGGGGCTGAGATCCGGGAGCCGGCACGAGCCGCACGAAGGCGACGAGGCCTCCGGGCGAGACGCGTCCGCTCCGGGAACCCGCGTGAGGCGCTGACCTGGGCTAGCGGGGCGGATCGGTGTCGTAGTCCTGCCGGGCCTGTTCGACCCTGTCCAGGTTGGCGGCGGCCCATCCGGCGAGGTGGGCGAAGAGCGGGGCCAGGCTGCGGCCCAGTTCGGTGATGTCGTACTCGACCCGAGGGGGGACTTCCGGGTGGTACGTACGGACGACCATGCCGTCGCGCTCCAACTGCCGCAGCCGCTGGGTCAGTACCTTCGGTGTGATCGTGCCGATCCGTCGTTCCAGCTCGACGAAACGCTGCCGGCCATGGGTGTTGAGTGTCCACAGGATCGGTGTGGTCCACCGGCTGAACACGATGTCGACGACCGCACTGGTCGGACAGGCGAGTTGAGGGTCGGCGTCGGCAGCCGCCACCCGGTCGGTTGTGCCGGCCATGCGCACCCCTCGGGATAGTCACTTTCCTCTAGGTACCTACTATATCGGCGGTGTTAGCGTCCCCGTGTCGCCCGGAGAACAAGGTTCTCCGCGACGGTCCCGCCCGTTCGGGTGGGGCAACCATGCTGAATCGACACGGGAGTTGTCATGCTTGTAGTGACGGGGGCCACCGGCAACGTGGGCCGATCGCTCGTCCGGATCCTCGCGACGAGTGGCGTACGGGTGACCGCGACATCGCGGGGGATCTCGGACGCGGATGTGCCGCGGGGCGTCGAACACACGCGGGCCGACCTCGCCGATGCCGAGAGCCTTCGGCCCGTGTTCGACGGAGCGCACGCGCTGTTCCTGCAGAACGGTGGCGCCGGCGCGCACCTGTTGAGTCCACGGGACATCCTCGACGTCGCCAAGGCCGGCGGCGTCGGGCGAGTCGTCCTGTTGTCGTCCCAGGGAGTCGCGACCCGGCCGGGCTCGGTCTCGCACGGGGACACGGCACGCTCCATCGAGGACGCCGTCCGGGAATCGGGCATGGCCTGGACGATCCTGCGGCCCGGGGGCTTCGACTCCAACGCGTACGCGTGGGCCGAGTCGGTCCGTGCCGAGCGGACCGTCGCCGCGCCGTTCGCCGACATCGGCCTGCCCACGGTCGACCCGGACGACATCGCCGAGGTCGCCGCCACGGCCCTGCGCGAGGACGGTCACGCCGGAAGGATCCACGAACTGACCGGGCCCGCGCTCAACACCCCTCGCGAGCAGGCCGAGGCGATCGCCGACGCACTCGGCGAACCCGTCCGGTTCGTCGAGCAGACCCGCGAGGAGGCCCGCGCGCAGATGCTGCGGTTCATGCCCGAGCCCGTGGTCGAGACGACGCTGACGATCCTCGGCGAACCCACCCCGGCCGAACAGCGCGTCAGCCCCGACATCGAGCGGGTCCTCGGCCGCGCACCCCGCACGTTCGCCGACTGGGCCCGACGCCACATCGCGGCCTTCCGCTGAGGCCGCTGTCCCCGGCCCCCGCCAGGCCGCGGGCCCGGATCGCCGATGCTCTGTCCCCACGGGGATGTCAGTGGCGCTGGCTAGTCTTCGAGCATGACCGATGGGCTTGGGCAGTTGTCGTTCGACGCGGGGGACGAGGTGGCTTCCGTGACGGTGCCGGGGTTGCGCTACATCGCCGGCTGGCTCGACCCCGACGCGTGCCAGGAGACGCTCGCGCGAATCGAGGCCGGGGCGTGGTCGACGGAGCTCAGACGGCGGGTCCAGCACTACGGTCACCGCTACGACTACGGTCGGCGCTCCGTGACGGCGGACCCCCGGACGGCGGCGGACGCCCCGCCGCTGCCGTCATGGGCGCTCCGGCAGGCCGAACGGCTGGCCCGGGAAGGGATCATGGAACCGCGAGCCGACCAGGTCATCGTCAACGAGTACCAGCCGGGCCAGGGCATCAGCGCCCACGTGGACTGCGTGCCCTGCTTCGGTCCGGTCGTCGCCGCGATATCCCTCGGCTCCGGCTGTGTCATGGACTTCACCCACCCCGCGGACGGGGAGAAGACCGCTGTTCGTCTCGCGCCCGGAAGTCTGTGTGTGATGACCGGCGCGGCCCGGTACGACTGGCGCCACGGCATCGCCGCTCGCAAGAGCGACCCGGAGGGTGCGGTCAGAGTGCCCCGAGGCCGGCGGGTGTCGGTGACGTTCCGTAGCGTCCTCGGCCCTGGCTGACGGCGATCGCGGCGCCGGCCGCCGGGCGGACCGCGCTTCAGATACCGCGCGCGTCGGCCAGGATCGCGGCCTGTTCCAGCATGCGGGTCGGCTCGCGGCCGCTGCCCCAGGCGTCGTTGAAGGAGGGTACGGACTCCACGTGCGGTCCGAAGCGTCTGCGGATCGCCTCCAGCAGGACGTCCATGGCCTGCGTCTCGGCATGACGGTCACCGCCCGATTCCCTGCGGATCGCGCCCTGCGCACACAGGTGGCCGTCCTCGTCGACCAGCGCTCCCGCGCACCAGCCGTCCGTCCGCAGCCGCAGTGACGCGCGGTGCAGGAGGGCCGCGATGGGAGTGGCGCCCGGAGCCGGGCCCGGGGGACCGGCGGGGACCGGTGTGGCCGGAGCCGGCGGAGCTCCGATGCGCGACCAGTCGACCGGCGGCGTCGCGATGTGCGCCGTGTTCACCTCGTAGGCGACGGCCGCCAGTGCGAGACGGGCGTCCATCTCGCCTTTGACCGCGGCCAGGCGGGCCTCCAGACCGTCACCGGGATGCCCCTCGGGCTTCGCGGCGGCGGGTGGCGCGGTTCCGGCGTGTCCGGATGGGGGTTCTTCGGCGGTGACGGCCCGCGTGGGGAATTGCGTGGGGGACTGCATGGTGGATGGATTCCTGGCACGCCCCGCGTTCAGCGCCGCCGAACGGGCGGTACCGGGCGCGGGGCGACAGGGCGGCGGAGCGTGCGGCCCTGCCGTACCCGCTGTGCACGGTCACGCGTGCGCGGTCAGCCCGCCCGCCAGTAACCGAGGGCACGGTCAGCCCGCCCGCCAGTACCCGCGTACGCGCTCAGCCCGCCCGCCAGTACCCGAGGGCGTTGACCCGCTGCTTGGGCACGGACAACTCCTTGCGGACGTGTGCCGACAGCGCGCGCGTGGTCGCCGTGTCGCACGCGATCCACACATACGGCTGCGGGCTGTCCTTCAGCACCTCGGGCAGGGCCGCCTTCACCTCGTCGACCAGATGGCGTCCGCCGTCCCGGCGCGTCACCTGCCGTACGTCGTGGTGCGCGGCGGCCCGGTACGGCAGACCGTCCAGGCTGCCCTCGAACCAGATCGTCGCGGGAACCGGGCCTAGCGCCGTGAGCAGGGAGTTCAGGGCGGGCAGCGAAGCCGGGTCGGCCACGGCGACGACATGCGAGGGCGCGGGTTCGGGGCGCTCGAAGCCCGTGCCCTGGACCGTCGCCTCGATGGTGTCCCCCGGCTTCGCCGCCCTCGCCCAGTCGCTCGCACAGCCCTCGTGCAGGGCGAACTCCAGACTGAAGGTGCCGGCCACCGGATCCGGGTCGACCAGGGTGTACGCCCGCTGGTGGGGCTTGCCCGCGTTGTCGAACCACAGCCGTACCCACATCGTCGGGTGGACGCCGGTCACCGCCAGCATGCCCCCGTCGGTGAAGCGGACCCGGCGGTACTCCGCGGTGACATCCTCCGATCGCGTCACGGTGAACACGTAGTCCTTCGCCCGCAGCAGTTTGAGAACCGTGCCTTCCCAACCCCGCCCCTGCGCCTGCCCCATCGCTTCCTCGCCTTTCGGTACGACTTCACCCTGGTGATCAGTTAGGTGAGCCTAACCTAATATGACCGGGTGGCGCACAGGGTGGTCACAGGAAAGCGCCGGGCACGCCCGTGACCGGCGGAACGAGGGAGACCGATGTCCGACACGTACACCACGCGCGCGGCCCTGCATGAGCAGTTCGTCGACGGCTACGGCACCGTCCGCGTCCTGCCCATGGACGCGGGGCTCGACGGTCCGGTGGTCCACGGTTGGGCGAACGCGGACCGGGCCGCCTTCTGGGGCATGAGAGACCTGACGAGAGATCAGGTGACCGCGATATACGCCCACATGGGAACGCTCGACACCCATCACGCCTACCTCCTCGTGAAGGACGGTGAGCCGGTCGCGCTCCTCCAGACGTACGAGCCGTCGGCCGACCGGGTCGGCGAGTGCTACCCGGTCGAACCCGGTGACATCGGCGTCCACCTGCTGATCGCGCCGGCCGGACCCGGCGGCGCTCGTCCCGGCTGGACCACGGCACTGCTGCGCGCGGCGGCCTCGTACGTCCTGCTGGGCCTGGACCGCGACCGCGTCGTGGTCGATCCCGACGTGCGCAACGAGAGGGCCATCGCCCGCTTCCACCGCCAGGGTTTCACCCCGGGCCCGGTGGTCGTGCTGCCGGAGGTCGACCTGCCCGACGTGTACCTCCCCGAGAAGCGGGCCCAACTCGCCTTCCTGGCCCGGGACACGGTTTTCCCGGGGAGGATCCCGGACGCCCGTGCCCGCCAGGAGGGGCGAACGGCCGCTGAGGTGTGACTAGTTCTCGATGTCCAGAGCGGTCCCGTACAGCCGCTCCACCCGCAACCGGATGACGATCCTGTGGTCGGCGACGAGCTCCTTGAGGAATGCCTCCTCGTCCGTGGGCCGCGCCGCCGCGGGGATCATCTCGAGCAGCTCCCGTCCGACGGCGTCGCCGGCAACTGTCGTCGGCCCGGAAGCCTCGGCCGTGCCCTCGGCGACGGCGAACGACCAGGCGTCGCCGCCCTGCACGTGCAGTGCCGCGTGAGGGTCGTGCTTCAGGTGCTTGGCCTTGACGCGGTCGGCCGTGGTGGACATCCGTATGACACGGGCGGTGGGATCCCAGTCGTAGAGCATGGTGGTCAGGTGGGGGTGGCCGCTCCGCCTGACCGTGGCGAGGGTGCCGAACTGCTGCTCGCCGAGCAGGGCCGACAGCGCTTCGTCCGACAGGGGGCGTGGTGCTGGTCCTTGAGTCATGGCAAGGTCAACTCCGTTGGTTGTCAGGGTATTTCCCCCTCGCGTTCACACAGGGCCGCCTCGGATTCCCATGGCACGCACAAGCCGTTGCTACGGGTGGCGGTGGGCGTGAGCGTCGTACCCCTGGAACAGGTAGCGGGCGGAGGCGCCCTTGAGGGAGTTGATCAGCTTGGAGAGCTGGACTTCGGGCGGGTAGTGCACGAGCAGGTGGACGTGAAGGTTGTAGACAACGGTGCCGTCCCGTACGCATGCCGGGATCTGGATTCCAGCGTCGTCCAACCGGCTGAAGGCGGACGTACGACCAGATCGCAAGTCTCCGCCCGACGGCGAAGCGCAGGGCAAGTGACGACGGACCACTGACGACAGCTTCTGGTCCCCCGAGCCGCATATTTTCATAATCGTCACAAGATAGTCACGAGTGCTGCACGGCGTGCTTTCCTTCTGTGAAACTCGCAGTTCACACATGGCCGGGCGTGAATCCCGCCGCGTCGGCGAAACCGGCTGTCGAGGCGGGTTCGTGCTGTCCCGGTCGCCTGCGAGACGAGGCCGCGACGCTCCTGGCGCGCGGCCCGACTGAAGGAGAAGCACCACATGGGCAAGCGCGTAGCGCTGTCTGTCGCGGCCGCGTTCGGGGTCGTCGGCCTCGTGGCGCCGGCGGCTCACGCCGACGGCGGCTACGGTGACACCGCGATCCTCGGTGTCACCGTCAACCACGGCTCGGACGTCGTCATCGGCACCACGGCCGCGAAGACCTTCGACGTCACGGTCTACGCCGACGACGACTCTGGTCTGCTGTCGGCGGACACCACCCTGGAGGGTCCCGGCGCCGGGTACGCGAGCGACGAGACCATCTGCGAGACCGACAGCGAGTGCACGCACTCGTTCACCTTCGACCCCCGGGTCGACCTGTACAACGACCAGGCGGGCACCTGGTACGTGGGTTCCTGGGTGGACGCGCTCGACGACGACTACCGCTGGGACGACCGCATCGACAGCTTCCACCTCAAGCGTGCGAGCACGCTGACGGTGAACGCGTCGCCGGAGCCGGTGACCAAGGGCAGGACCCTCACCGTCACGGGCACGCTCAAGCGCGCGAGCTGGGACGACTACAAGTACCACGGCTACGCCGGCCAGTCGGTCAAGCTCCAGTTCCGCAAGGAGGGCTCCAGCACCTACACCACCGTCAAGACGGTGAAGACCAGCAGCACCGGCACTCTGAGGACCACGGTCACCGCCTCCGTCGACGGCTACTGGCGTTGGAACTTCGCCGGTACCACGACCACCGGTGCCAAGGCGGCCACGGGTGACTACGTCGATGTGAAGTAGGACCGGCACGGGTCGCTCGTACGGCTGTCCCCCCGTCCGGCGGGGCGGGGGGACAGCCGTTTCGCGCGTCGCGGAATGTGCTCCACAAGGCGCCCTCGTCAGGCGAGCGTGACCTCGACCGGGAGCTTCTTGATGCCGTTGACGAAGTTGGACAGGACGCGGGGCGCGTCGCCGGCCAGCCTGATGTCGGCGATCCTCGGGATCAGCTCCTCGAACATGATGCGGATCTCGGTGCGGGCGAGCAGGTTGCCCAGGCACAGGTGAGGGCTGCCCTTGCCGAAGGTGATGTGGTCGTTGTTCGTGCGCGTGACGTCGAAGTCGTACGGGTTGCCGAAGACCTCCTCGTCACGGTTGCCGGAGGCGAACCACATGACCACCTTGTCGCCCTCCTTGACCTGCTTGCCGCCGAGTTCGACGTCGCGGGTGGCCGTGCGGCGGAAGTGGTAGACGGGGGAGGCCCAGCGCAGGAACTCCTCGACGGCGCCCGGGATCAGGGACGGGTCGTCCTTGAGGCGGGCGAGCTGCTCGGGGTGCTGGAGGAGCGCCAGCATCGAGTGCGAGATGGTGTGGCGGGTGGTCTCGTTGCCGGCGACGACCAGGAGCAGGAAGTAGTTGTCGAAGTCCTGCTCGGTCAGCGGGATCCCGTCGCGCGGAACGGTGTTGACCAGCCTGGAGACCAGGTCCGTGCCGTTGCCACCGCGGCGCTGCCGGGCCAGTTCGCGCCCGTACTCGAAGACTTCGAGGGAGGCGGGCGAACGGAACGGCAGGTCGCGGTACTTGTCGCTCTCCGCGCTGTGCAGCAGCACGTCCGCGTAGTCGGGGTCGGTGTTGCCGATGATGCGGTTGCCCCAGTCGATGAGCTGCTGGTTGTCCTCCGGCGGCACGTCGAGGAGGCGGGCGAGGACGTTGATGGGGAAGTCGGCGGAGACGTCGGCGACGAAGTCGAAGGAGCCCTTGGCCAGGGCCGCGTCCAGGGTCTGCGCCGTCAGGCCGCGCAGGAAGTCGCCGTAGCTGTTGATGACGCTCGCGCCGAACTGGCGCTGGATGACGCTGCGCATCGCGCGGTGGCGGACACCGTCGAGCTCCAGGATGGACGCCCGCTTCTTGATCTGGTCGTCGTCGAGCTCTTCCAGGTTGACGAACTTCGAGGAGGTGAACGTCTCCGCGTCGCGGTCCACGGTGGCGATGTCCGCGTGCCGGGTGACCGCCCAGAAGCCGGAGTTGGGCGCCTCCTCGGGCTGCCAGTGCACTGGGTCCTCGTGGCGCAGGGTGTGGAACATGCGCCACGGCTTGATGCCGTCCGCGAAGTTGTCGAGGTTCGCGAGGTCGACCTCTTCGAGCGGCAGCGGCTCGGCGAGGGCGGCGCGCAGTTCGGCCTGGGTGGTGGGCGTGGCGGGAACGGTGGGGCTGGTCATGGTGGATCTCCTGGGCCGGGCTTCGAGGGTCTAGAGGTGGTAGGCGTACTCGGTGAACTCCCAGTCGGTGACGTGCCGCCCGAAGCGCTCGACCTCGTCCCGCTTGTAGGTGAGGAAGGACGCGACGAAGTCCTTGCCGAGGATGTCGGTGAGGGCGGTGTCCGCCTCCAGCGCGTCCAGCGCGGCGGCCAGGCTCGTGGGCAGCAGGGCGGAGCGCGCGGTGTCGTAGCCGTAGCCCTCCAGGGGGGCCTCGGGCTCCTCGCCGGCTTGGACGCCGAGCAGGGCGGCGGCGATGGTTCCGGCGATCAGCAGGTACGGGTTGGCGCTGGCGTCGCCGAGCCGCAGTTCGAGGCGGGCGCCCGAGCCGCGCTCGGGCGGGATGCGGACCATGGCGCTGCGGTTGTCGAGCCCCCAGTCGATCAGCCAGGGCGCGAGCGTGTCGGGTCCGAAGCGCTTGTACGAGTTCACGGTGGGGTTGGCGAGCGCGGCGAGCGCGGGGGCGTGCGCGAGGATGCCCGCGATGGCGTGGCGGGCCGTCGCCGAGAGACCGTGGGCGCCCGACGGGTCGTCGAAGACGTTGTGGCCCACGGTGTCCTCGCAGGACAGGTGGAGGTGGAAACCGGAGCCGCCGGCGTCGCCGAAGGGCTTGGCCATGAAGGTGGCGAGGTTGCCCTCCTGGCGGGCGAGCTCCTTGACGGCGGCCTTGAAGCGGAAGGCGCGGTCGGCCGCGTCCAGGGCCGCCGAGTGGGTCAGGTTGATCTCGTACTGGCCGCCGTCGAACTCGTGGTTGCCGGTGATGACGCCGATGCCCAGGTCGCGCAGCCGGCGCAGGGTGCGCAGCAGATGGTTGCCCGGGTCCGCGCGCAGTCCGGCGGTGTAGACGGCGCCGGTGGCCTCCGGGGAGCGGCGCCAGCCGGTGGGTGTGCCGGGCGCTGCCTCCAGCAGGAAGTACTCCAGCTCGGGGCCGACGACCGGGCGCAGCCCGTGCTCGGCGCACCGGGCCAGGACGGTCCGCAGCAGGTCGCGCGGTGATTCGGGCGCGGGGGCCGAGGTCGCCGGGTCGGTGACCTCGCCGAGGCAGGTCGCGACCCCGGGTTCCCAGGGCAGTAGGGCCGCGGTGGACAGGTCGGGACGTACGGACACGTCGGGCAGGCCGGCGTCCAGGCCGCCCGCGACGGGGACCACGTCGCCCTGCGGTGTCGTGTGGTAGACGGCGCGGCAGAAGGCCAGTCCGTGCTCGCAGGCCGACGGCAGGTGGTCGAGCAGGACGTCACGGGCGCGGTCGGTGCCGATCAGGTCGGGATAGACGACCCTGACCACGTCGACGCCCTCGGCGGCGAGCCGCTCCATGTGCCGGCGGATGTCTGGGGTGTCGGATGCGCTCACCGTTGTCTCCTTGGCGGAAGGGTGGGGTGTCCCCGTGGACTGAGGCCGGGGACGCGTGGTGTGCAGAGAAACGGGAGCCGGGGTGCGGGGGAGGAGAGTCGAACCCCGAGTCGGTCGTTTGAATCCGAACGGTATGAGTCGGGTTCTGGTCCCGCAAGGGGTCGGCGACAAGAATTTATCCACCTGGACAGGTATTGACCAGGGCCGAGCGGCTTCCTATGTTGTTTGAAGCCAAACGAGTCGGGGATGCGGTTCCGCGAGGTCCCGCATCCCCTTGGCCGAGGGGCCCGGTCCGACATCGGTCGGGCCCCTCTCTTTCCCCTTCTCTCCCTGCTCCGACGCCCGTATCCACAGGAGGACCGGCCATGAAGGTCGTCGTCGACATGATCAAGTGCCAGGACCACGGCCAGTGCGTCTTCGCCGCCCCCGACGTCTTCTCGATGGACGACGACGGCCACCTCGCCTACGTCTCCGACGTGGACGAGGCGCTGCGCGACGAGGTCGAGGAAGCCGCCGACGTGTGCCCGCTCCAGGCCATCCGGATCGAGGGCTGATCCCGATGACGGGACACGTCGTCGTCGCCGGCGCCTCGATGGGCGGTCTGCGCGCCGCCGAACAACTGCGCGCGGCGGGCTGGACCGGCGCCGTCACGGTCGTCGGCGACGAGCCGCACATGCCGTACAACCGGCCCCCGCTCTCCAAGGAAGTCCTCGCGGGCAAGGCGTCGTTCGAGTCCCTCGCCTTCACTCCGAAGGCGGCCGCCGCCGACGTCGCATGGCGGCTCGGGACACGGATCGCCACGGCCCGCCTGGACGAGCGCGTCGTCGAACTCGCCGACGGCGAGCTGATCCCGTACGACGGACTGGTCGTCGCCACCGGCATGCGCCCCCGCCGGCTCCGGTGCCCCGGGCCGCTCGTCGGACGCCACACCGTCCGCACCCTCGCCGACGCCCAGATCCTGCGCGACGCGCTGATCCGGCCCGGAGCGCGGGTGGTCGTCGTCGGCGCCGGATTCATCGGCTGCGAGGTCGCCGCCACCGCCGTAGGACTCGGCGCGGCAGAGGTCACGGTCGTCGACCCGCTGCCGCTGCCCATGGTGGGACCGCTCGGCGAACTGCTGGGCGGCGCGCTGCTCAAGCGGCACGAGGAGCGCGGAGTGCGCTTCGCGCTCGGCACGGGAGTCGCCGGATTCGAGGGCGGCGAACGCGTCACCGGAGTCGTCCTCGGCGACGGAACGGTCCTCCCGGCCGACGTGGTCGTGGAGTCGGTCGGCTCGGTCGCCAACACCGAGTGGCTGGACGGCAACGGTCTCGACCTGACCGACGGAGTCCTCACCGACGGGCACCTGCGGGTCGGCGGACGCCCCGAGGTCGTCGCGGTCGGCGATGTCGCCCGCTTCCCCAACGCCCGCTACGACGGCCTGCCCCGCCGAGTCGAGCACTGGTCCATCCCGACCGACACCGCCAAGCACGCCGCGAAGGTCCTCGCCGCCCATCTCGACGGCAGGGAAGCCGAGTCGGCTCCCTTCGCGCCGCTGCCCACCTTCTGGAGCGACCAGCACGAGTTCCGGCTCCAGTCCTTCGGCTCGCCCCTGCTCGGCAAGGACGACGTGCGGATCCTCGAAGGCGAACCGGACGGCGACGTCGTGGTCGGCTACCACACCGGCGACCTGCTCGTCGGCGTGGTGGCCCTCGGCGGCCAGGCCGCCGCGCTGCGCGCGGCCCGCTACCGTGCCCACCTGCTGAAGCAGCCCGCCCTCACCGCGTAACGAAGCGTAAGGAACCCCCGCTATGTCCCCTGTCCGTGGCTTCTTCCACCCCAAGACGGCCGGCGGCACCTCGTCGCTCGTCCCGTCCCCGCCGTGGCGCTACTCGGGCGACCTGCTCACCGTCGAGTACCGCACGGACCCCGCGCGTGTGCGTGAACTGCTTCCCGAGTCACTGGAGTTGGCCGACGAGGACCCGGGCGCGGTCGCGCTGATCTGGGCCGACTGGCAGTCCTGCTCCGGCTCCGGCGACGAACTGCTCGACCCGGTCCTCGCCCAGTACAAGGAGGCGTTCGCGGTCGTCCGCTGCAAGTACCGGGGCCAGACCTACACCCGCTGCGTGTACATCTGGGTCGACAAGGACTTCGCCATCGCCCGCGGACTGCACCAGGGCTACCCGAAGAAGCTCGGGTCGATCCACCAGACCCGCCCGCACCCCTACGGCCCGGCCCCGCGCATCGAGGCCGGAGCCCGCTTCGGCGCCACCCTCGCCGCCGCCGACCGGCGCCTGGCCCAGACCGTGGTCACCCTGCGGGAGCCGTCCGAGACCAACGGCTTCGTGAACAGCCACCCCATGGCCCACCACCGCTGGCTTCCCTCCATCGAGAAGGGCAAGGGCCTCGCGCTCGACGAACTGATCGAGTCCGGCGCCGCCTCCTTCGAGGGCGGACAGGCCTGGGTCGGCGACGCCGACCTGGAGCTGTTCGAGGCGCCCACCGAGGAGCTGGCCCGACTGGAGATCCGCGAGCCGATCGCCGCCTACTACCGGCAGGTCGGAGTCGTCTGGGACGGCGGACGCCTTCTGGAGTCCGGCACCTCCGGCGCCGAGTGACCCCGACCACCGTACCCACCACAGGACTTGGAGTCCGGACATGACCGAGCACACCCTCACGGTGGCCGGGGTCGCCGTCGACACCCGGCACTGGATCGGCGGCGAACGCGTCGCCTCCGCCGAGACGTTCACCGACGTCTCACCGATCGACGGACGCGTCCTCGGTGAGATCTCCCGCGGCACCGCCGCGGAAGCCGCCGCGGCCGTGGCCGCCGCGAAGGCCGCCTTCCCCGCCTGGGCCGCCACCCCCCGCGCCGAACGTGCCCGCATCCTCCACGCCGTCGCCGACGGCGTGGAGAAGCGGATCGAGGATCTGGCGATCGTCGAGACCACCGACAACGGCGCCCTCCTGCGCTCGCACCGCCGAGGTGTGATGCCGCGCGTCGCCCACAACTTCCGCTTCTTCGCCGACCGGCTCCTGACCCTGGAGCACGAGGACTTCGAGACCCGCGGCCACACCAACCACGTGAGCTGGGACCCGGCGGGCCCCTCCGTGCTCATCACCCCCTGGAACGCCCCGCTGATGCTGTCGACCTGGAAGGTCGCCCCGGCCCTCGCCGCCGGCAACACGGTCGTCCTCAAGCCCGCCGAATGGACCCCGCTGACCGCGTCCCTGCTCGCGGACATCGCCGCCGAGGCCGGACTGCCCGCCGGCGTCCTCAACATCGTCCAGGGGTACGGCTCCGAGATCGGCGACGCCCTCACCTCGCATCCCGACGTGCGCCGCATCAGCTTCACCGGCTCCGTGCCGACGGCCCAGCGGATCATGGCGTCGGCGGCCGCGAACCTCACCCCGCTCAGCCTCGAACTCGGCGGCAAGTCACCGCTGTTGGTCTTCGCGGACGCCGACCTCGACCTCGCCGTCGACCTCGCCGTGGAGCAGTACGACAACGCGGGCCAGGTCTGTCTCGCCGCCACCCGCATCCTGGTCGAGGTGTCCGTCGCGGAGGAGTTCACCCGCCGCTTCGCTGAGAAGGCCGCGACGATCGTTCAGGGCGACCCACGCGACGAGGCCACCGACATCGGCCCGAACATCCACGAGCGCCAGCTCGAGAAGATCGACGGATTCGTGCGGCGCGCCCTCGACGCCGGCGCCCGCGCGGTCATCGGCGGCCACCGGGGCGACGGCCGGTACTACGCGCCGACCCTCCTCACCGACGTCGCCCAGGACTCCGAGATCGTCCAGGAAGAGGTCTTCGGCCCCGTCCTGACCCTCCAGACCTTCACCACCGAGGAAGAGGCGGTCCGCCTCGCCAACGACACCCGCTTCGGGCTCGCCGCCACCCTCGCCACCGGCGACCGGGACCGCGCCGCACGCGTCACGCGGCAGCTCGTCGCCGGGACGGTCTGGGTCAACTGCTTCTTCGTACGCGACCTCCAGGCGCCCTTCGGCGGCTCCCGGCACTCCGGCGTCGGCCGCGAGGGCGGCACCTGGAGCTTCGACTTCTACTGCGACCTGAAGAACACCGTGACCGCGCCGAAGGGATGGAAGGACCATGGGTGAGATCGTCGGAGCGGGGCTGCTGGCCCACGTCCCCACCATCGTGCTCCCGCAGGAGGTCCGGCTGGAGCTGAACGAGGGCAAGGAGATCACCCTCGTCACCGGTCTGGAACAGCTCCGCAGGGACGTCTTCGAACGCGACGAATACGACACCGTCGTGGTCCTCGACTCGCACTGGGCCACCACCGTCGAGTTCGTCGCCGCCGCCCAGCACCGCAGGGCCGGCCTGTTCACCTCCGAGGAACTGCCGCGCGGCATGAGCCGGATGCCGTACGACTACCCTGGAGACCCCGAACTCGCCCGCAACATCGCGAAGTTCGCGGACAAGCACGGCACCTGGATCACCGCGATCGACGACGAGTACCTGCCCGTCTACTACGCCACCATCAACCTCTGGAAGTTCCTCGGAGAGGGACTGCCCGACAAGCGGTGGGTGACCATCGGGGTGTGCCAGACCGGCGACATGGAGGACCACCTGCGGCTCGGCCGCGCGCTCGCCGACGGCATCGCCGCCACCCCCGGCCGCCGGGTGCTGATCATCGCCTCGGGCGCCCTCTCGCACACCTTCTGGCCGCTGCGCGAACTGCGCGACCACGAGTCCAGCGACCCGGCGCACATCTTCACCCCCGAGGCGCGCGAGGCCGACCTGGAGCGCATCGCCTGGTTCAAGGAGGGCCGCCACGACAAGGTCCTCGCCACCATGGACGAGTTCTGGAAGTACAAGCCCGAGGCCAGGTTCTTCCACTATCTGATGATGGCCGGCGCCCTCGGCGAACAGGCCTGCGCCGCCAAGGCCCGCCAGTACGGGGAGTACGAGAACTCCATCGGCACCGGCCAGGTCCACCTCTGGTTCGACCGCCCGGCCGACGGCTGGACCGGCGCGGGAACCCCCGCGGCCGCCGCCGCACCCCACAACCCGCACCGACGTTCCTAGGAAGCCGCCATGCCCGAATACCGCCGCATCCTCCTCGACGGCGCCGCCGTCCAGGTCACCGTCGACGGGGACGAACTCGTCGCCGGAGACGGCCGCCGCGTCAAGACCGAGGAGGCGCACCACCTGCCCCCGGTCGTGCCCTCCAAGGTGATCGCCGTCCACCTCAACCACCGCAGCCGCGTCGACGAGTTCGGGATCACCCTGCCCGACACCCCGACGTACTTCCACAAGCCCACCTCCTCCCTCAACTCCCACAAGGGCGCCATCGTCCGCCCCGAGGGCTGCAAGTGGCTCAACTACGAGGGCGAGGTCGCCATCGTGATCGGGCGGACGGCACGCAACATCTCCCCGGCCGAGGCGGGGGAGTACATCGCGGGCTACACCGTCGCCAACGACTACGGCCTGCACGACTTCCGGGACACCGACGCCGGCTCCATGCTCCGCGTCAAGGGCTCCGACACCCTCTGCCCGCTCGGCCCCGGCCTGGTCACCGACTGGGACTTCCGCGGCAAGAGCCTGCGGACGTACGTCAACGGCGAGGTGGTGCAGGACGGTTCGACCGACGAGATGCAGTGGGACATGCACTACCTCGTCGCCGACATCGCCCGCACCATCACGCTGTACCCCGGCGACGTCCTGCTGTCGGGCACCCCGGCCAACTCCCGCCCCGTACAGCCCGGTGACGTCGTCGAGGTCGAGGTCGAGGGCCTGGGCCGGCTCACCAACCACATCGTGACCGGCCCCACCCCGATCCGCGGCGACGTCGGCGCCCAGCCCACCGAGTCCGAAGAGGTCCTGTCCACCGCGCTCGGCGGGGACTGGGAGTTCCGCGGCATCCGCCCGCCCCGGCGCTGATGCGGGCGACGCGAGCGCGCCGTACCGGGTGTCACGGAGAAGGACGCCCGGTACGGCGCCCCAGCCCCGGTCCGGGCCCCAGCCCCGATCCCAGCCCCGGTCCCAGCCCTTGGCGCGAGTACGCCGACACGGGCACGAGCGGGTTCGCCGGCGGGTCCCCGGACCGGTCCTGGGCCCCGGTCGGGCCTGTGCCGGGGCGCGGAAACAGGCGGGTAGGGTCGCAGCCATGACCGAATCCGCCGAGACTCCTGAGGCCCGCAAGCCGCGCCGGCGCATGAACTACGGGGAGGGCCGCGAAGCCCTGCTCAACGCCGCCGTGCGCGTCGTGGCCAGGGGCGGGCTGCGCCGGCTCACCTACCGGGCCGTTGCGGAGGAGGCGGGCACCACGCACGGGCTGGTCGTGCACCACTTCGGTTCCCGCGACGCGCTCATCGAGGAGGCGGTCGCGCACGCGATCCGCACCTCCCTGAACACCAGCGCGCTGGAGCCCGGCACCGGCAGGATCGAGGACTTCTCGGTGGGAGTGTCCGAGATGGTCACCGCCGACCCGGACATACAGTCCTTCCAGTACGAGCTGCTCCTGGAGGCCCGGCGCCGTCCCGAACTCCTTCCGCATCTGCGAGCGCTGTACGACGAGTACTTCGACGCCACCGGACGCGAGCTGTCCCGCATGCTGCCCGACGGTGCCGGGCAGCCGCTCACCCGGCTCGTCTTCGCCGCCCTCGACGGCCTGGTGCTCCACCAACTCGTCTTCGGCGGCCCCGAGATCACCGACTCCGCCATCGAGGAGCTGCGGTCGCTGCTCCGGCTGCTGGAGGACCGGCGGAACACCGACGCCGAGAGCCGCGATTGAGGCTCCTGCCCGCGCGTTTCAAGGCCCTGGACGACTGTCGTCCGGGGCCTGTCGCGTTCCGGGCGGGGAAACCGGGCTCAGGCCCTTGTCAAACGGATAGTTCCAGCTCAGTATGAGGCAACTCGTTTGGCCTGAAACGAATCCCTCTTCCTCCCTGGCAGGTGATCCGAGTGGACAGTCAGACAGCGGTCGTGAACCAGACCGTGGCCGACGCCCCCACAGCAGGCAAGCTCAAGCCCAACTCGCTCGGCGTTCTGGGCATTCTCTTCTTCGTCCTCTCCGCCCAGGCGCCGTTGACCGGTGTCGCGGGAGCCGTCCCGATCGCCGTCGGCGTCGGCAACGGCGCGGGGGCGCCCGCCGCCTATGTGGTGGCGGGTCTGATCACCCTGCTCTTCTCCGTCGGCTTCGTGGCGATGGGCCGGCACGTCGTCGACGCCGGTGCCTTCTACACGTACATCGGCAAGGGCCTCGGCCGGACCGTCGGCACCGGCAGCGCGGGCGTCGCGCTGTTCGCGTACTGCGCGATCCAGGCCGCCATGTACGGCCTGTACGGCGCGACCGTCAACAGCTTGCTCGCCCACTACACCGGCCTGGACGTGCCCTGGTGGGCATGCGCACTGGTCACGATGGTGATCGTCCAGGTGCTCGGCAGCGCGGGCATCGAGATGGGCGCGAAGGTACTGGCGGTCTTCGTCCTGGCGGAGTTCAGCATCCTGAGCGTCTTCGCGCTGGTCACCTTCTTCAAGGGTGGCGGCCCCGAGGGGCTGGCCTTCACGGAGTCCTTCTCGCCGAGCGCGGCCTTCGACGGTGCCCCGGGTGTGGCGCTCATGTTCGCCGTGGCGTCGATGATCGGCTTCGAAGCCACCGCGATCTACGGGGAGGAGGCGCGCGAACCCCGCAAGACGGTCCCGCGGGCCACCTACGCGGCCGTCGCCTTCGTCACCGGCTTCTTCGGCTTCGCCTCCTGGATGCTGGTCTCCTCCTACGGCCCCTCGAAGGTGTCCGCGGCGGCGGGCAAGGCCCTGGAGAGCGGTGACTCGACGAGCTTCGTGTTCGCGCCCATCGCCGACCTGCTCGGCACCTGGGTCAACGACGTCCTGCCCGTCCTGCTGGCCACCTCCCTCTTCGCCGGCATCCTCGCCTTCCACAACTCCGCCAACCGCTACCTGTTCTCGCTCAGCCGCGACGGACTGCTGCCCGGCAAGCTGTCGTCGATCAACCGCCGCCACTCCCCGAGCGTGGCCGGCTGGGTCCAGACGGCCATCGCGGTCGTGCTCGTGGTCCCGTTCGCGCTGGCCGGCAAGGACCCGGTGCTCACCCTGTTCTCGTGGGGCAGCGGCGTCGCCGTCCTCGGCATCATGGCGCTGTACCTGCTGACCTCGGTCTCCGTGGTGGCCTTCTTCCGCCGCGAGCGCCTGGACACCCGGCCGTGGAACACCCTGATCGCCCCGTCCCTGGGCGCCCTCGGGGTGGCCGGGGCGATCTGGCTGATCGTCCAGAACTTCACCACGCTCATCGGGGGTGAGGGCAGCACCGCTCTCGTGCTGGAGCTGACCGTCCCGGTCGTCCTCCTCCTGGGCCTCGCGGCGGCACGCTTCACCCGCGAAAAGGCGGGTGCCACCCGAGGCTGAAACGGACCGGGCCGGTCACCCGGCCTGGTCCGCCGCACGCCGGTCGGCGGGCCCGGTCACCCGGCCCGGTTCACCGACCGGCCGAGGAAACCGTCCACCAGCCGGCGGGCGTTCGTCCGGGCCATGGGTTCCATGGCCCGGCTCCGCGCCAGCAGCTCGCCGGGGTCCACGCCATGGCGTACGCACTGCTCCGCGCCGCCGGCCTCGATCCAGCCGCGCACCATCGAGGTGGTGATCTCCGGATGGAACTGCACACCCAGAGCGTGTTCCGTCCTGAAGGCCTGGACACACACCTCGTTACGGGCCACCACCTCGGCACCCGGCGGCAGGACGCAGCGGTCGAAGTGCCACTGGAACCAAGGGCCCGGCACCACCAGGGACGGATCGTCCGTGGCGACCTCGACCCAGCCGATCTCCGGACATGGCGACGCCTCCACATGGCCGCCGAGCGCGGTGGTCAGCGCCTGGGCGCCGAAACAGACGCCGAGCACCGGGACGCCGAGATGGTGGGCCTTGCGCAGGAGCGCGAGTTCGCCGTCGATCCAGGTGCCGACGGCCGTCCGGTCGTAGACCGACCACGGGGCGCCGAGCGACACGATGGCATCCCAGTCGTCGGCGTCGGGGAAGTCGAACGCGACGTCCGGCGCCCGGTGGCGGTGCTCGGGGACGACCGTCACGACGGTGAGGTCGTATCCACGCTCCTCCAGTCGGGCGCCGACCAGCCCCGGCTCCGTCACGTGGTCGTGCTGAACGACGAGTGCGCGCACCTCGCGCTCCCTTCCCCGACGGGTCCTCGGACCTGTCGGCAATCGATTCCTCGGGCCCTTGTGATGGCTCCGCGCCGACTCTATCGTTTGGGTTCAAATAATATTTTGGAGGTCCCGCATGACGGACGTCACCCACGAGGAGTGGCTGCTCCGGGCCAAGTCCCTGAACCTCTCCGGTGCCCATCACATCGACGGCGCCGACGAGGACGGCTCGGGAGCCGGCTTCGACGCCGTCTCGCCCCGTGACGGCCAGGTGCTCACCCAGGTCGCCGACGGGGGCACCGCCGAGGTGGACGCGGCCGTCGCCGCCGCCCGCCGCGCCTTCGACACCGGCCCGTGGCCGCGCCTCGCGCCCGCCGAGCGCGGCGCGACGCTGCTGCGCGTCGCCGACCTCCTCCAGGAACGCCGCGCCGACCTCGCGCTCACCGTCAGCCTGGAGATGGGCAAGCCCATCACCGACGCGTACGAGATCGAACTGCGCGCCCTCATCAACACCTTCCGCTGGTACGGGCAACTGGCCGACAAGCTCACCGACGAGTCCCCGCACACCGCCGCGGACGCGCTCGCCCTGGTCACCCGGGAACCGGCCGGAGTCGTCGGCGCCGTCGTGCCGTGGAACTTCCCCCTGACCCTCGCCGGCTGGAAGGTCGCCCCCGCGCTCGCCGCCGGCTGCACGGTCGTCCTCAAGCCCTCGGAGAACTCGCCCCTGTCGGCGCTCCTCCTGGGCCGGATCGCCACCGAGGCGGGACTGCCGCCGGGCGTCCTCAACGTCGTGGGAGGCACCGGACCGGTGGCCGGCCGGGCCATCGGCCTCCACCCGGACGTCGACGTCCTCGCCTTCACCGGCTCCACCGCCGTCGGCCGCCACTTCCTGCACTACGCCGCCGACTCCAACCTCAAGCGCGTATGGCTCGAACTGGGCGGCAAGTCGCCGAACATCATCCTTCCCGACGCCCCCGACCTGGAGAAGGCGGCCGCCACCGCGGCCTGGGGCATCTTCTTCAACCAGGGCGAGATGTGCACGGCCCCCTCCCGGCTGCTCGTACACGCCTCGATCGCGGAACAGGTCACCGAGTCCGTCGTACGACGAGCACGTGAGCTGCGGATCGGCGACCCCCTCGACCCGTCCACCGAGATGGGCGCCCTGGTCGGCGAAGCGCATCTGGGGCGCGTACAGGTCCACATCGCCGCCGGTCTGGCCGACGGCGCCCGGCTGCGCACCGGCGGCTCCCGCACCCTCACCGGCACCGGCGGCAGCTACCTGGAGCCGACCGTCTTCGACCGGGTGGACCCCGGCATGAGGCTCGCCCGCGAGGAGATCTTCGGCCCGGTCCTGTCGGTCCTCACGTTCGACGACCTGGACGAGGCCGTACGCCTGGCCAACGACACCGAGTACGGCCTCGCCGCCGGACTGTGGACCTCCGACCTCTCCACCGCGCACCGGGTCTCCCGCGCACTGAAGGCCGGCACGGTCTGGGTCAACTGCTACGAGGAGGGCGACCTGACCGTCCCCTTCGGAGGCATGAAGCAGTCGGGCAACGGCCGCGACAAGTCCGCCCACGCCCTGGAGAAGTACACCGAACTCAAGACCACCTGGATCCAGCTGTGACGCGCCCCCTGATCGCCGTTCCGGCCCGCTTTGCCGAGACGACGTCCGCCCTTCGGTACGCCGCCGAGGTCAACGCCCGTGCCCTGATCGAGGCGGTGTGGCGGGCCGGTGGCGAGCCGGCGACCATCCACCCGGCCGATCCCGCCGTCACGGACGTGAGCGCCCGTCTCGCCCGCTTCGACGGTGTTCTGCTCCCTGGTGGCGGTGACCTCGCTCCCCACCGCTACGGAGCCGCCGACACCCATGGCAGCGTCTACGACGTCGACGACCTCCAGGACGCCTTCGACCTCGAAGTCGCCCGCCGGACCCTGGACTTGGGCATCCCTCTGCTGGCGGTCTGCCGCGGCCTCCAAGTCGTCAACGTGGCCCTCGGCGGCACCCTGGAACAGGACATGGGCGGCCCCGAGCGCGAACACCGGCACGTCGTGCACCCGGTGGCCGTCGAGGGCGGAACCCTGCTGGAGCGGGCCACCGGCGCGCAGAAGGTGGAGGCGTCCTGCTACCACCATCAGCGGGTCGAACGCCTCGGCCCGGGCCTGACGGTCGCCGCGCGCGCCGCGGACGGGACCGTGGAGGGCCTCGAACTCCCGGACGCCGAAGGGTGGTTCACGGCCGTGCAGTGGCACCCGGAGGACACAGCCCCTGAGGACTCCGTCCAGCAGGCGCTGTTCGACGCGCTGGTCCGTGCGGCGGGCGAGCGGCGCTGATCCGGAGAGGGACGTTGATCCGGCCGTGCGGCCGTGGGGCCGTGCGGCTGTCGGGCTCTGGAGCTCTGGGGCTCTGGGGCTCTGGGGCTTCGGGAGTGTTGGGCTGCGGGGGCGCCCCTCAGTTCTTCGCCCTGCGGCCGCTGCGGCGGGGTGCCGGTTCGGCGCCGTCGAGGAGGGTGAGGCGGCGTTCCTCGCCCTGCTCCTCGACCTGGCGCACGACCTGCCGCAGTCCTTCGGCGACGGTTTGGCACTCCTCGTCACTGAGCCGTGAGGCGACGAACGCCTCCTCCTCGTTGAACCGCGGGAACAGTCGCTGCATCAGCGACTCGCCCTCGTCGGTGAGACTGAGCAGCTTCAGCCGGCCGTCGGAGGGATGGCCGGCCCGTGTCATCAGCCCCCGTCCCTCCAGGGTCCGCGAGACGCCGGTGAGCGTGCCCTTGGAGATCCCGGCCTCCTCGGCGACGTGCCGGGTCTCCGACTCGCCCCAGACCCAGACCACCCAGAGCACGACGAAGGACGTCCAGGTCAGATCCGCGTCGCGCAGGACCGAGTTCTCCAAGTGCTGGCGGACCGAGGAGGCGGCGCGGTAGATGTTCGCGACCACCGCCATCTGCTCGCGGTGTATCGGGATGCCGCCCAGCTTCGCAGCTGCCAGCTTTTCCGCTTCGGTGATGGACCGATGGCCGGGCACGGGCACGCTCCCCTGATCGTTCGGACCCAAATTGTACGGGACGGACTCCACCGGATCCGAGGAGGCGGAAAACCCGTGGATTCGAACCGGGCAGGCCGTGCAAGCTGGCACGTGTCGAAGGGGTGTAGCTCAGAGGCCAGAGCGCCGGCTTCCAAATCCGGACGTCGCAGGTTCGACTCCTGCCTCCCCTGCTGTGGAACTCGCGCGAGTTTCTTCCGGCGATGCAGCGAACCTGCAGGGCCGACCGGCTGACCGACGGTCGCCCACGTGCTCGACGGGCGAACTCGTACCCTTCACAGGCACACTTCCGACCCGGAAGTCGGCGGCAGAGTAAGGAACGCGACATGCCCACGTGGACCCGCACGCTGCGCGAGGCCGGCATCACCGAACCGGACCTGCGGACCGCGTACGGCCGACAGCGGACGTTCGTACGGCGGTTCAGGACCGCGGAGTATCTGACCGTCCGGCTCCTGCTCCCGGCACGCCTGCATCCACCCGTCATCGCCGCTGTCGCCTTCATGCACGAGACGGACGAGCGCATCGACACCGGTACACGCGCAGCGCGCGGTGCGGCGCTGCAGTCGTGGGCGTCCGCCACGCGTGCAGCACTCGACGGCGCCACCGCCACCGATGCGACGCTCCGCGCGCTCGTGGACGCGGCAGACCGGCACCCCCAACTACGGCAATACGTCGAGGACTTCTTACGGGGAGCGCGACACGAGGTCGACTACACGGGCTTCGACACCGAGGACGAGCTGCAGTCCTACGTCGACGGATACTCGCTGCCCGCCTTCATGCTCCTGGTCTGTCTGCTGGAGCGAGGGGACCCTGGGGAGGACGAGGTGTTCGTACGGCGTTGCCGTGATCTCATCGAGGCCATGCAGCGCATCGACTTCCTCGACGATCTCGCCGAAGACGCGGGTGCGGGGCAGGTCGGCATCCCGGGCAAGGATCTGGAGCGTCATGGCCTGTCCGTCGAGGTTCTGCGGAGCCCCACGGATGCCGTCCGTGCGCGCCTGGGGCAACTGGTTCAGGAACAGGTCGAATTGGTGCGCCCGCGCCTTTCCGCGAGCAGGCAGTTGACGGACTTGGTGCCACCAGGGACGCGCCCCTTCATCACCGCGCTCCTCCAGGTGCAGAAGCTCCGGCTGGACGCGGTCAGCCGGAAGGGCGGCGACCTGGCTGCGGGCGGCGCGCGTCCTTCCGTACCGGCGCTGTTGGGAGTGCTGGCACGTCAGTACGGGGCCGCACGGCGGACGAGGGCGCGGACGACAGGATGATCCCGGCCACCAAGTGCCCGGCCCGGTTCAGCGCCGGTCGCTGACCACTGAGCGTTTTCAGCGTTGCCTCTCAAGGGTGAGGATGGCTTTGGCGATGATGGTCATGCGGTTTGGGCTGATGCGGGATCTGCGGAAGATCTGCCAGGACTTCAGTCGCGCCATGCCGCGTTCGACGGGAGCTCGGGTCTGGGCGAGGGCGCGGTTCACGGTGCGCTGGGTGGGGGTGAGTTCCCGCCGGGCGGACGTCTCAGGCCAGTGGTGACGTGCAGGCCCGGCACCGGTGTAGGCGCGGTCGGCGAGGATGGGGACACCCTGGCGTTCGCAGATCCGGATGATCTTGTGGGTGCGGGCCGCGGTCAGGTCGTGGGTGCGGCCCGGCAGTGCGGGCGAGATCCACAGAACCTCGCCGATCGGATCGGTTACGACCTGGACGTTCACGCCGTGGCGGCGGTGCTTGGCGGAGTAATCAGCGCGGCTGCCGCCGACGCGGTCGCACTCGGCGAGGGTGTCGTCCAGAAGGACGAACTCGGGACCGTACTCGCGCAGCGTCTTCAGCAGGCCCGGGGCCCGGTCGGCGAGCAGGCTCGTGACGGTGGTCACGTAGGCGTGGGCGGTGCCGACGGATATCCCGAAGCCGGCCGCGATCCGGGCGAGGGTGTCGTGGCGGTGCAGGTACACCAGCGCGACGAGTGCGCGCCGGTGCGGCGGGAGTTTGCAGCGCCTGTCACCCTCACGGGTGACGATGAGCATCGTGACCCACTCGACCAGGGTGTGCGGGAGGTCGAGTGCGGCCGGGTAGGGAACCAACAGGGCTCCTGTGCTGCTGAGTTGAGGCAACGGACACCTCCCTCAACGGCACGGGAGCCCTGTGCGTTGCGCACCCCGCCCTCACGCCAGCTCCGTCCCCCGATCGGCAGCCGCTCCGAAAGGCTCAGTAAATCGTTTGCTCAGACGGGAAGTTCGGTGATGCTGAGGGCGAAGTTCAAGTTCCCCACCCCGTGGTTGGCGAGGCCCACCGTGACCACGCCCGCTCCTTCCAGCCAGTGCGCCATTTTCAGGCCGCCGACGTCCAGCGGGCGCAGCCCGAGGCTCTCGATGAACGCCTCCACACTTGCCTTGGCCTGCGCGTTATCGCCGGCGAGGAAGACGTCGGGCCGCCCCTTCTCCAGGACATGACGAAAGATGGTGTTGAACGCCTTCACCACACTGGCGCCGGCCGGGGCGGCCTTGGCGACTTCCTGCGCGATCGAGGTCTCCTCGCGGTGGGCTAGCCCGTCGAACGTGGAATTGAAGGGGTTGCTGATGTCGACGATGACCTTGCCCGCGAGAGCGTCTCCGTACTGGGCGACGGCCGGCACGACACCGTCGTACAACAGGGCCACGATGACGATGTCCCCGGCCGGGGCGGTCCCCCATTCTCCCGTCGTGGTGCCGCCGCCGAGAGCCTTAGCCAGGTCAGCGGCCTTGGACTGATTGCGGCCCATGACCTCGACGGTGTTGCCGCCCGCTATCGCCCGCTCGCCGATGGTGCGGGCCATGTTCCCGGTGCCGATGATGCTGATGCTGCTCATGAGATGTCCTGCCCTGATTGTGTGTTGTTCGGTTCAGATGGCGGTGGTGCCGCCGTCGGCGACGAGTTCCATGCCGTTGACGTAGCTGGAGTCGTCGGAGGCGAGGAAGAGCGCGGCGGTGGCGATCTCGTCGGGGCGGCCCATCTGGCCGCGGGGGATGAGGGACTCGAACTGGCGCTTGGTGGCCTCGTCGAAGAGTTCTTCCTGCTTGGCGGTGGCGACCTGGCCGGGGGTCAGGACATTGACGCGGATCCGGCGGTCCTTGAGCTCGTTGAGCCAGATTCGGGCCCATGCCTGCTGGACGGCCTTGCTGCCGGCGTAGACGCTCCAGCCGGGGAAGGCGCCGAGGGAGGCGTTGGAGCCGGTCATGAGGATGGAGCCGCCGTCGTTGAAGAGCGGAAGGGCCTTTTGGACGGTGAACAGGGTGCCGCGGGCATTGAGCCCGAACCAGGTGTCGAACTGGGCCTCGGTGATCTCGCCGAGCGGGGCAGGCTCGCCCCCTCCGGCGCTGGCCCACAGCACGTCAAGGCTGCCCTTCTCCCGCTTGACGGTGTCGTACAGGCGGTCCAGATCCTCCAGGTCGGAGGCGTCGCCCTGGACGCCGGTGACGTTGCGGCCGATCTGCTTCACGGCCTCGTCCAGGGCGCCCTGGCGGCGGCCGGTGATGAAGACGTGCGCTCCCTCATCGACGAACAGCTTCGCGCCGGCCAGCGCCATGCCGGTGGAGCCGCCTGTGATGACCGCGACCTTGCCGTCGAGCTTTCCCATAGCCATTCCCTTGGGTCGGTGGTGCCGTGCGCACCTGGGGTGACGGTGTTATGTACACCACCCTGTGTGCTTACGGTACGGGGCGGGCGGTGAGGACGCAAACTATGTACACCGGTCGTTACCCAGTTGCGGTAAGGTGGAGCCATGACGGAGTTGGAGAAGGGCCCCACGGGCCGCCGCCGCGGCCGGGGCGCCCGCGAGCGCATCCTCAGCGC
Source organism: Streptomyces sp. NPDC059371 (assembly GCF_042751995.1). NCBI lineage: Bacteria > Bacillati > Actinomycetota > Actinomycetes > Kitasatosporales > Streptomycetaceae > Streptomyces > Streptomyces sp. NPDC059371. The sequence goes on from NZ_JBHYXD010000004.1 coordinate 142,454, forward strand.
GTCCCAGCAGCTGTTCCGCGAGCAGGGCATCAACCGCACCGGCATGGACCAGCTTTGTGCGGTGGCGGAGGTGTCCAAGCGCACGGCCTACCAGCACTTCACTGGCAAGGACGAACTCGTCGCCGAGTACCTGCGCCGGTTCGACCCCTCCGTTCTGTCCGGCGTGTTCGACCGCACTGACCTCACGCCACGCGAGCGACTCCTCGCCGCCTTCGACATCCCCACCACCACCCCCTTGTGCCCCTACATCGGTGCCGCCGTCGAACTGAACGACCCCCAGCACCCCGCGTCCCAGTACGCGCGGGACTACAAGAAAGCCGTCGCCGCGCGGCTCGCCGACACCGCCCGCGAAGCCGGCGCCGCCGACCCTGAACAGCTCGGCGAGCAGCTCGCGCTGCTCATCGACGGCGCCGCGGCCCGCACCCGTGTCCTCAACGCCGACGCCTTCCCCACCGCCGCCGCCATCGCCGCCGTCCTCATCGACAACGCCATCCCCGCCACGGCCGGCGATGACCGGCGACGGGAGGAAGTGTCGAGTTGACGTGGCGCTCCCTCGGCCGGGCTGGACGCGCTGCCGGTCGCGGCTGCACCCGCTGGTACGCGACACCAGCCGCCCGGCACCGGGCCCGGACCTGCTGGCTTCTACGGAAATGCCGCTCGCCCACTGAAAGCCGCAGCAGAACCCGCCACGCAGACCGGCGCCCCCCGAGGACCCGCCGACGTGGTCGGCCTGGCGCTGCTGGTCCCGCATGCTGCCGTAGTGCTGAACAGCCTCAGCGCTCTGCCGGACAGCTCAACGGCACGGGAGCCCTGTCTGTTGCGGACCTACCTCGCCCTCACCCTGCCACCGTCACCCGAACAGTGGCCACGCTGAAAATGCTCACTGCGCCGGCTCAGTCCCGCGGAGCCGGAGCCGGAGCCGCGGCGAGCACCGCACGGCGGTCCGGCCAGGCGGGCCGGCTCCTCTCAGGCCGGGTCTCCCAGGAGTATTTCCATTCCCCACGCGTCGCGAAAATCGTTGATCACGCGTTGAGCGCTGTAGGCGGAGACTCCTAGTTCCAGACGAGCTTCGGCCAGATGCGCCGGATGGCCACGCCATTCCTCGGGAGTCGATATGTGTACCCGGCTCATCAGATTGGGGCTGATGAAGATCCGCAGGACAGTGAGCAGGAAGTAGGCGAATGTCGATGCCTCGGCTATCAGAGCGCCCTCCTCGTCAGGCAGGCCACGGACACCGTCCCCTTGGGGTGCTGCCTGGCCATGACGCACCAATGCCGTGAGTGATTCCTCCAGCGATGCCACACTCGACCGTCGGCGATTCCCTGTCTCGAATATCAGCTTGCGCAGCAGATGAAGGGCTGCCCCGCTCTGTGTCGTCAGTGGAAGTTTCGCCAGCAGGAGTCGGAAACCTCCGAGCACCTGCGTCAACTCTTCAGCAGCCAGGAGTCGTATGACACTGTCGGCGGACTCTGCGGGAAGGGACCGATGCAGGTCGACGATGCGACGGCAGTAGCGGACCAGGTCCCGAGGGAGTCCGCCGGAGAGCGCGTACGCAAAAAGAATGTTGGAATCCCCGAGATTCGGAACGCGGCGAAGCAGCAGCGCACGTGCTTCGTCCACGTTGAAATTGATCACGTGAACGATATCGTCTAGGGTCGAGTCCGTGGCATCACGATTGGGTAGACCGCGCCGCACAAAGGTGGCTCCGACGTCGTCGGCAACCGCCAGCAGGAAATGGACGTAAGGAATTCCGAAAACCGCCTTCAGTTCATTGAGGAAGCCGATCGCGGCGTCTGCGCTTCCGAGCCTGTCCAGTTCATCGACGGCAATAATGCATGTCCCGCGTTCCTCGTAGATCTCCTGTGCGATGCTGCTCAGCAGTCGACGAAAGTCAGAAACCAACTCAGGGTAATTCGGCGGCAGAGTCGAGTAGCCGGAGGATGAGCCCCCTGCCAGACTCCCGAACTGTTGAACCGCGGGATTCCAGGACGTTGTCTTTGTCTGTACAGTGCGCAGGCGGTGCAATTGGTCCCGGCACTGGCGAGCGAGTGGATATGCGCGACGCATAGGCTTTCTCAGTGCGGCGAAGAGAAGTGCGACGGCCGCTATCACCAAGGCGAGCCGGGTGAGGGCTCGAACCTCCAACGTGGGAACCTGCCTGCCGCCCTGCGAATAGTAGAGAAGGATGGACAAGCCGGAAAGAATATATCCAGTGACAACTGCCTGGGACCAGGCTTGAGTTTTCTCCGGATTGGTCCGGAGTCGCCCGATGCGGGTTCCCATGTCGATAGTGAACGGGACTAGGATCGTCACGACAGGGTTGTCGAGAATATTGCCGATGTCCAGTAGGGAAGGCAGTGAATAGAAGAGTTCCCGGACGCTTCGGTAGGGCGCCATCACGGTATATATCGCAACGATGGCGCCCAGTAGATATATGGCCCGGAGTATGAAGCGAAGGTAATCGACGAGACCCTTAACCATCGCGACTCGAAGGGCGATAACTGCCGAGATCGCCAGAAGAATCAGAATGTATGGAGACTGTCCGGTGACGGTCGTCGCATAGAACTCGGAAATGTGCTTCCATAGGTTCACGGCTCGGGAGCCGACATCGAACCCTTGAGATTGTGCGACCCACTCGGCGCCACCTTTCGCGGCGATGACCAGCATTCCTGCTGCCGCGAGACAGATGATGCATCGCCATATCAAGGTGCCCAGGTGAACGGCACGTACCCGCCCGCTCCCGAAGAGAACGGATACTCGCTTGTAGGACGGGACCGAGATCCCGCGCATTCGCAGGTAGCCTTCGCAGACGTCGACAAAGAGATTCAGCAGAAACTCTTGCGGTGCGTAGCTTGCCGGTGTGTGAGCGTAGACGGGTAAGGTCGCGGTTGTGAGGGCACCCTCCAATAGGGTCGTCTTGCCTGAACCGCGTGGCCCGCTGAGCGCGAGGGTTCCCCCGTCCAGCTGTGAAATCTTTTCGCTCAACTCGACAGCGGCACGCCAGGGGACAACGCGGCCCCGGTCGGCTGTGAGGCGAAGACCAACGGAACTGGGCCGGCCGGAATCCGGGTAAACTCCACCATGATTCAGCCGCTCGACCACGTAATGCACATAAGCGACCGGTGTACGTGTGCGCATGCTCCGGTGCCAGAAAGACCTCGCACGACTGGTGGAGACCCAGAAAAAGACGACTGCTATCGAATTTGCAAGAGGTGTGATGACGGAAGTTCGTGGGGTCCTGTCCCGGCTGTGTCGGGTCCGGCTTCTCATGGTGTGCGTGGCGGACCGCGAGCCGGAAATGATGGCCAGTGCGGTCGCGCCTGCGAATCCGAGCTGGATACCCCAGGCCTTGATGAATATGACCGTGAAGGCGGTGGCGATGGCCAGGTAAACCCAGGTCGAAGGTCGGCGGAATATTCCTTCGGCATTCGATCGCAGTTCTGTCTTTGCTGCTCTGTAGGTGTCCAGCCAGGCAAAGTATTGGACAATCTCATCCTCGAATTGGAGCATTACCTGGCGGGCATGAAAGGGCTCCAGCAGGGCGTTGCGTACCCCTGCGGCGACCGCTTCCGGTTGCCGGTCCAGCAGGACGCGGACATTGTCCTGGCGCAGCCAGTTCGCAACCGCTTTATCGTAGGCTTTCCGGCTCGCTCCGTCCGGCGCAATGGCATCTTCGAAGGCCCTGTCCCAGATGTTCCGACCGCGAGCCTGCGCCATGCACGTCCTCCGAAAAGAGGTCCATCAAGTGGTGGATGCGATTCCGGAGTCCCCTCCTCCGGAGTGGCCATGATCGCTTCATGGGCTCGGTGAAACATTCAAAGGACATCCGCCGACGGTGCGGATTGTCTGATTATGATTCAGGTAGGCCGTGTTGTGGAAGGCATTCTCTGAGAATCGGCGAGAGCTCGTGGCACGATCACGAGCAAGCCGAAGACGACTGGGTCATGGACGTGGATCCGACCTCGGGCGAGGCCGTCGTGCTGGTCCGGCCCGGTGGCAGGGTGCCTTCGTTCGCGGAGTTCGGACCCTCTGGTACCCAAGGGCGTTCACTGTGGCGTTGGGACCATGACGAGAGTCGTCCTCCTCCGTCCGCTCGGAGAAGCCGGGATCGCGGACGATCAAAGTCGCCGGCTCCTGCCGGTTGAACCGAGGGGTGGGCCGAGGGCCGCACCGCAGCGGTCGAGGAGGCGGCACGGGACCGTCCTGCCGTGCCCCCCTCGACGCGGCCAACTCTTGAATGCTCGGCCCGGCGTGAGCCGGTCGCGTCGTCGGGGGTCGAACGCGGCGGGTCCTGGGTGAGGCGCAAGCGGCGGCGGAGGGGGCTCCGTGGGGGCTCGTCGCGGGAACTCCCTTTATTTCAGCTTCAGTTGTTGACGTCCGGAACATGCGGGGATACAACCCGGAGAGAGCGCTCTCCGTCTGCTGTTGCTCCGCCCCCACACACGCCGACCCGGCATGAGGAGATCCCGCATGCAGTCCTTAGTCAGCGCCAGCGCCCTTCCCCGGCGATCGTCGGGCAGAACCGCTCGGGCCCGTACCGCACTCGGTCTCGTCGTCGTCCTGCTCGCCGCCTGCGTCGCGTTCCTGAGTCCGGCACCCGCGCACGCCGCCGACCAACTGCTGTCCCAGGGACGGCCCGCCACGGCCTCCTCGGTCGAGAACGGCTCCTTCCCCGCGGGAGCCGCGGTCGACGGCAACACCGGCACCCGATGGTCCTCGGCCTTCGCCGACCCCCAATGGCTGCGCGTCGATCTCGGGTCGGTCCAGCAGATCACCCGCGTCGCCCTGAACTGGGAGGCCGCCTACGGCAAGGCGTTCCAGATCCAGACCTCCACCGACGCGAGCACCTGGGCCACCGTGTACTCCACGACGACCGGCACCGGCGGCACCCAGAACATCAGCGTCACCGGCAGCGGCAGATACGTACGCGTCCTCGGAACCACGCGGGCCACCCCGTACGGCTACTCCCTGTGGGAGTTCCAGGTGTACGGGCCCGGAAGCACCACCCCGCCGGACGACTTCTGGGGCAGCACGAGCGACATTCCCGCCGCGAACAACGCCGTCGAGGTGAAGGTCCTCAACCGCACCAACGGCAAGTACCCCGACAGCCAGGTGTACTGGAGCTTCAACGGCCAGGTCCACTCCATCGCCGAGCAGCCCTACCTCGACATGCCGGCCAACTCCGCGGGCCGCATGTACTTCTACCTCGGCTCACCGACAAGCTCCTACTACGATTTCATCGAATTCACCGTCGGCAGCAATGTGTTCAACGGCAACACCACACGCGTCGACGCCTTCGGCCTGAAGATCGCCATGCGCCTGCATTCCAAGGGCGGGTACGACGTCGAGGTCGGCGAGAACCGGCAGACCTTCGCCGAGGACCGCGCGACGACCTTCCAGCGCTTCACGGCCGCTGTCCCCGACCAGTTCAAGGTATTGGCCCAGACCCAGTCCCCGTACCGGATCATCGCGCCCGGCAGCGACCCGAGCTTCCGGGCGGGCGGCGCCAACGCCGGCTACTTCACCTCCTACGCCCAGTCCGTGGGCGTGAACGCGGCCACCTCCGACATCTTCGGCTGCGCGGCGGCGCTCGCGAGCAATCCCGACATGTGCGCCGCGCTCAACCGGCATGTGGCGACCCTGCCGGCCTCCCAACAGGGCGATCCCGCCCAGTACTACAAGGCCGCACCCGCCAACTACTACGCCAAGTTCTGGCACGACAACGCCATCAACAACCTCGCATACGGCTTCCCCTACGACGACGTGGCGGGCCAGTCCTCCTTTATCTCCCACGGCAGCCCGCAGTGGTTGCTGGTCGCCGTCGGCTGGTAGCCGGGGGAGGGGGGGGCGGGGGGGGGGGGCCCCCGGCGCCCGGCCCCCCGGTGGGCACCCCGCCGGGGGGGGGGGACCCCGGCCCGCGGGTGGGGGGCCCGCCCGGGGCCGAACGCCCGGGC
>NZ_JBHYXD010000004.1:148417-189860 GCF_042751995.1 Streptomyces sp. NPDC059371
CGCCGGGCGCCGGAGGGGCCCGGGGGGGGTCCGGCGCCGGGGGGCGCCGCCCCCCCCCCCCCGCGGCCGACGGAGTCGACTCAGCGAAGGGGGTCGATCACGGCTCCGGGATTGAGGATCCCGGACGGGTCCAGTACGGCCTTGCCCGCCCGCAGGGCCGCGGCGAACAGGTCCGGGCGCTGCCGGTCGTACCACGGCCGGTGGTCCCGGCCGACCGCGTGATGATGGGTGATGGTGGCGCCGTGCGCGATCAGCGCCTCGGAGACCGCCTGCTTGATCTCGTCCCACTGCTCGACGGTCCTGCCCCACGCGCCCGCGGCGTAGACCCCGAAGTACGGGGCGGGGCCATCGGGGTAGACGTGGGTGAACCGGCAGGTCACGACACCCGTGGCGCCGACCTGGCGCATGGCGTCCTGGGCCGCCGCGTCGACGGCCGCGCGGAGCCCGGCGAACCGGTCCCAGGTGCAGGCCGTCTCGAACGTCTCCACGATCATGCCCTGAGCCGCGAGGGCGTCCCGCTGGTAGGGCATCCGCAGGAAGGAGGAGCGCCAGGTGTCGGCGGCCGAGGTCCGCGCGGCCGTGTCCCCGGTGTCGGTGTAGCGCGGCGGCTCCGGCAGCGTGCCCCCGTGGTCGCGGCAGAGCTCCAGGGCGCGTTCCATCCAGGCGGTGACGGGATGATCGGCGGACTCGAAGCCGAGCACGAGGACCGCGGTCGGACTGCCCGCGTTGATGAACGCCTCCATCGGGTCCAGCAGACGGCAGTTGGCCGGATCGAGTCCGGACTGCGCCAGGGCTCGTACGGCCCGGACTCCCGCCTCGTAGTCCTTGAATGCGATCGACGCCCCGGCCCGCCAACGTGGCCGGTCCTGAAGTCGTACCCAGGCCTGGGTGATGACACCGAGTGCCCCCTCGGAGCCGAGGAACATCCGGTCGGGCGAGGGGCCGGCACCGGATCCCGGGAGGCGGCGGGTCTCCACGACACCGGCGGGGGTGACCACCCGCAGCGACTCGGTGAGGTCGTCGATGTGCGTGAGGCGGGTCGCGAAGTGACCGCCGGCCCGGGTCGCCAGCCAGCCGCCGAGCGTGGAGAACTCGAAGGACTGGGGGAAGAACCGGAGTGTGTGGCCATGGGGCCTGAGCTGCTCCTCCAGGTGCGGTCCGAGAACGCCCGCCTGGACGAGCGCGGCCCGGCTGGTCCCGTCGACCTCCAGAACCCGGTCCATGGAGCCGAGATCCAGGCTGACCACTCCGGCGTACTCCGCACCCGTACGGGCTTCGACGCCTCCCACGACCGACGTGCCGCCGCCGAACGGGACGACCGCGATGCCGGCGCCGTAGCACCACTCCAGCGTCCGCACCACCTCGGCCTCCGACGTGGGCCGCACGACGAGGTCCGGCACATGGGGCAGCTTTCCGAGCAGCGCGCGGACGACGTCGCGGAACGCCTGGCCGTGACTGTGCGCCAGTCGGTCGCGGATGTCGTACGACGCCAGCCGGGCCAGCGCGGGCGGAGCCGTGACCCGGTTCGGGGCCACCTCGAACGACTCCACCGGAGGTGCCGAGTGCACGGTCAGGTCCGCGTCCGGAAGCAACTCGGCGGTGCGCCGGGTGAGTTCCGTCCGCTCCGCGCCGGTCACCGCGTCCTCGACGTTTCCCCAGCCCCACCACGAACGCGTCTTGCCGCTCATCGTCTCCCCAGGCGCTTGAACTGAACGTTGGGTAACTTACCGCTCGGTCACTTTGGCATAGGGTGGAGACATGAGCAAGCAGCCGAGGACGACGCAGGGCGTGGGAACCAAGGGGATGCCACGCAAGGACCGGGAGCGGCTGATCCTGGAGGCGGCCGCCGAGGAGTTCGGCGCGAAGGGCTACGCGCGCGGGTCGACCGCGCACGTGGCGGCGCGGGCCGGCATCACCAAACCGATGATCTACGAGTACTTCGGGTCGAAGGACAGCCTGTATCTGACCTGCCTCGATCAGGCCGGCGCCCGCCTCGTCGAAGCCGTCGGGTCGGCTCAGCGCGGGCGTTCCGACCTCTCGCGCGCCGTGCGCACCCTGGAAGCCGTCTTCCGCGCGCTCGAATCGCGCTTGCACGACTGGGAACTCGTCTACGACGGCACGCTTCCGGCCGAGGGCCCGCTGCACGACGCCGCGGCCGTGTACCGGAGGGAACTCAACCGGATGGGTGCCGTGGGCGTGTCCGAGTTCCTGCACACCTCCCCGGCCGTGGAACCCCTCGACGCCGATCTCGTCACCCATCTCTGGTACGGGACCGTGAGCGCCGCCGTCGCCTGGTGGCGGCATCACCCCGAGCAGACGGCCGACGAGATGGCCGCGCGCTTCGAACGCATCGTCGCGGTGCTCTGCCCGGACCTGTGGGCGACATCCGACGCGACCGGAGGCGTATCCGAGATGCAGGGAGAGCCCTCCGGCGTGCCGGGAGTTTCATCCGACAACCGCCCGGCGTAGCAGACCGGGCGGCGCTTCCGCAATCCGTGCGATGCCGACTGACGTGCGGACGGTTGTGGTGCCGGACGCCATGTCATGGCGGTCACAGGCGGTCGACTCTGGGGTTCCGCAACGCCCCGCATGCAGGGAGTCAGGGACGGCTCCGGACGTGCGGGGGCGGGACATCCCCAGAAGGAGCCGCCCATGCAACGCCCCTCACCGCCCCGAAGGCCCCGGAACCGGACGGTCCACCCGCTGAGCCGCCTCCTCACCGTCGTGGCCCTGGTCCTGGGGGCTGCCCTGACCGGCCCGGTGCCCGCCGCCCAGGCCGCCGTGTCGGTCACCCGGGTCACCGGCTTCGGCTCGAATCCGGGCCAGTTGAACATGTACGTGTACCGTCCGGCGTCCCTGCCCGCGAACCCGCCCGTGGTCGTCGCCCTGCACGGGTGCACACAGAGCGCCCAGGTCTACGCCGACAACTCCGGACTGCCCCGGCTCGCCGACCGGGACGGCTTCGTCCTCGTGCTCGCGGAGACGACCTCCTCGAACAACATCAACAAGTGCTTCAACTGGTTCCAGACGACGGACAACCGACGTGGTCAGGGCGAGGCCCTCTCCATCAGCCAGATGGTGAGCCACGCCGTCTCCGCCTACGGGGCCGACCCCGGGCGCGTGTACGTCACCGGCCTGTCCGCGGGCGGTGCCATGACCTCGGTCATGCTGGCCGCCTACCCCGACGTCTTCGCCGCCGGCGCCGTCGTCGCCGGTCTGCCCTACGACTGCACCCGGGACAACAGCCCGTACACCTGCATGAACCCCGGAGTCGACCTCGCCCCGAGCGTCTGGGCCCAGCGGGTCCGCGACGCCTACCCGTCGTACAACGGTCCCCGGCCGCGTATGGCGATCTGGTACGGCGAGCAGGACAGCACCGTCGTGCCGCTCAACGCCGTCGAGCTGCGCGATCAATGGACGGCGGTCCAGGGGCTGTCCCAGACCCCCACCCGCAGCTCCGTCATCGGACCGGACTCCACCCGGCACGACGAGTACCTGGCGGCGGACGGCACGGTCGCCGTCGAGGTCGACGCGGTACCGGGCATCGGGCACGGCACCCCGGTCGAACCGGGCAGCGGTGACCAGCAGTGCGGTGCCACCGGTGCCCCGTACTTCCTCGACTCGATCTGCTCCAGCTACTGGATCGCCCGCTTCTTCGGCCTCGAAGGCGCCGGATCAGGCGGGGGCTCACTGCCCGCACCCACCGGACTGGTCACGGGCGCGGTCACCGGCACCAGCGTCAGCCTGACCTGGGAGGCGGTGAGCGGCGCCGCCGACTACACCGTGTTCCGCGACGGCGACCCGGTCGGGACGGCGAGCGGTACGTCGTTCACGGACACCGGACTGACGGCGGGCACCACGCACACCTACGCGGTCGCCGCGCGCGACAACGCCGTTACTGCGGGCCCCCGTTCGGGAACGGTCACCGCCACGACCACCGGCGGCGGCACCGCCGCCTGCTGGACGAGCAGCAACTACGCCCACGTCCAGGCCGGCCGGGCCGTCACCAGCGGCGGCTACACCTACGCCAAGGGCTCGAACCAGAACATGGGGCTGTACAACACCTTCGTCACCCACACCCTGAAGGAGTCCCCCGTCGGCACCTACACCATCGCCGACGGCGGTTGTCCCTGACTGCATCTCAGGGCCCTTCCATACATGGTGACTTCGGCCGCCATCGTGGCCGGCGTTGCTCCCGGCACCGCCGTCATGGCGGCCCGGCACATGTCCCCACGGGTCCCCGTCCTATCAGCCTCCGGCGCGTCCATTCCACCCCACTCCACCCCACTCCACCCCACTCCACCCCACTCGGATTCGAGGTCCCGGATGCTCCACCCCAGTACGGACGTCACCCCACCCGGCGGACGACGGCGCCGGTGGCGGGCCGCGCTCTGCGCGCTGATGCTCGCGACCGGCGGTTCGGGCGTCCTCGCGTCAGCCACCCCGTCACCCGCCGTCGGCGGCCACGGCCCGCACACCGGGCCCTGTTCCACGGACGATCAGCCGCGGGTACCCGGCGCCGCCTACCAACAGGCCGTCTGTCTGGACGAGTTGACCACCGCCGGGACCGTGGCCTCGGGCCACACCGATCCCGCCGACTACGCGGGCCTGACGCCCAAGGACCTGCCGACGCCCAGCGGAGTGCCCGGGACCCAGATCGACGGCTACTTCCCCGACACGTCCACCACCAACACCAACCACGGCTGGAATCACGACGCGCAGTTCGTGATCCGGCTGCCCGATCACTGGAACGGCGGACTCGTCGTCGCCGGAACACCGGGCAACCGCGAGCAGTACGCCAACGACCGCGCGATCTCCGACTGGGTGCTCTCACGCGGCTACGCCTACGCCGCCACCGACAAGGGCAACACCGGTCTCAGCTTCTACCGCGACGGCCGCAGGCCGGGCGACGCCGTGGCCGAGTGGAACACACGGCTCACCCAGCTCACCCGGGCAGCCCGCTCCGTCGTCAAGGAGCGCTACGGGAAGCCCCCGTCCCGCACCATCGCCACGGGCATGTCCAACGGCGGCTATCTGGTCCGCTGGCAACTGGAGAACCACCCCGAGCTCTACGACGGGGGAGTCGACTGGGAGGGCACGCTCTGGAACTCCGACGGCGGGCTGCTCACCTTCCTGCCGCCCGCGCTGCGCGCGTACCCGGACTACGCGGCAGGCGGACCCGGCGCCGAAGAGGCTCAGGACGCCCTGCACGCGGCCGGCTATCCGGCCGGGTCGGAGTTCCTGTGGCCGTACCACTACAAGACCTACTGGGATCTGACGCAGCGCATCTACCGTGAGGAAATGGACCCCGGTTACGACGGGGCGACCGAGGCCGGAACCCCGTTCTGCGCCTCCGGAATCCCCGGCTGTGACGCCGACTACGACTACGGCGCCCGACCTCGGTCCGTGCACCGCGCCGTCGACCGCATCGCGCTGACCGGGCGTATCGGCAAACCGCTGATCACCCTTCAGGGCACGCTCGACGTGCTGCTGCCGATCAGCCGCGACGGGGACGTCTACGCCCGCATGGTGCGCGAGGCCGGGCGGGGCCCGTTGCTGCGGTACTACCGCATCGCGGACGGGACCCACACCGACTCGCTCGTCGACGCCTTCCCGGACCGGCTCCGCCCGATGACACCCTGCCACCGCTCGGCCTTCACGGCACTGGAGCGCTGGCTGGCCGGCGACGGACGCCCTCCGGCCGACCACACCGTGCCGCGCCCGGCCGACGCGGACGCATCGGCACTGCTGACCGAATGCCCCTTGGAACAGCGTGCGGGCGGTCGCCACTCGGCCGCACACTGATCGGTTGTCCTGCCGGTGTGCCGACGGGCTCCGCTTCGGCAACCTTGTCCAGGTCTTCGTCCCGCTGCCCTAATCTGGCGCATATGAATGCACCGGGGGACATGATCGACGGACGCTTCGAGTTGATCGATCGGCTGGGCAGCGGGGGTATGGGCACGGTGTGGCGGGCTCGCGACACCGTGCTGGACCGGGACGTCGCCCTCAAAGCCGTACACCCCGAGGCGGAGGCGTCCCAGGCAGTCCGTGAACGGGTCATGCGCGAGGCGAAGGCCCTGGCACGGCTCAGCAATCCGCATGTGGTGACCGTCCATCAGATCGTCGACACACACCCCCACCCGTGGATCGTGATGGAGCTGGTGCCCGGCCAGTCATTGCAACAACGCTTGTCCGAAGGATTGTTGAGCCCGGAGGAGACCGCGCGCATCGGCAGGCAGGTGCTCGCCGCCTTACGTGTCGCCCACGCGGCAGGCATTCAGCACCGGGACGTCAAGCCGGCCAACGTCCTGCTCCGTCCCGACGGCCAGGCCGTTCTCACGGACTTCGGTATCGCCGCTCTCCAGGGCGCGACCGCACTCACGGTCACCGGCGAACTCGTCGGCTCTCCCGAGTACATGGCCCCCGAGCGCATCCGCGGCCACGGCGACGACCCGGCCTCCGACCTGTGGTCCCTCGGGCTGCTCCTGTACGTGTGCGTGGAGGGTGTGAGCCCGCTCCGCCGTGGGACCACGCTCGCCACCCTGGCCGCCGTCCTCGACGACCCGGTGCCACCGCCCGCGCGCTCCGGCCCCCTCTCCGAGGTCCTGCGTTCCCTCCTCGTACGCGACCCGGCCGCCCGCCCCGACGGCGCGCGACTGGACGCGTTGCTGGCCCAGGTCGAGTCGGGCGCCCCCCCCGCGGTGGGACCCGCCGACGCTGACGGCGGCGTCGATCCCGGCCCCGCCCGTCCCGGCACCGTTCTCCCCGGCACCCTCCTTCCCGGCAGCGCCCACCCGGCCGGATTCCCCGCTCCCAGGACATCCGCACCGGCACCGCGGAGCCGTCCTCGCCGTTGCGCTCACCCTGACCGTCATCGCGGTCACCACACTGGTCCTCACCTTGGCCCCGTTCGGCGACGACAAGCCGTCCGCCCGGACAGGAGGTGCCGCGCCGAGCACATCCGCCGCACCCGCCACCACAGCCCAGAGTTCGCCGCCGCAGCGGAGTGCGAGTCCCGCCGCCGCGCCCAGTGATCCGGTGGTGTCCAGCCCCGCCCGCAGTGATGCGGTGGTGTCCACCCCCGCCCGTTCCGAGTCGTCGCCCGCTCCGGCGGAGTCAGGTCGCTGGATCGCCCAGCTGTCCTCCGAACCCGTCTCCTCGGGTACCGCGGCCCGCGACCGGCATCTCGCGGACATTCGTCTCTCTGTGCCGGAAGCGCTCGTGCTGCGCAGCGACGACTACGCGCCCCTGCGCCCCGGCTACTGGGTGATCTACGCGCCCGGTCCGTTCGCCGACAACCGCGCGGCCCTCGCGTTCTGCGCCGAACGCGGCCGCACGACCACCAACAGCTGCATCGGCCGCTACATCAAGGGGCGTGGCTGAGCCGACACCCGTTTCAGACGTGCCCCCGTGCCGCCTTCGTGGTCGTGGGGTTCGCCCGGGTGTGCCGGGGGAGGAGCAGCGGGGTCGCCAGCAGGAGCACTCCGGCCAGGGCGATGGCCGCGCGCGGGCCGAGCAGAGTGCCCAGTACGCCCCACAGGGCCGTCAGGAGCGCGGTCGCGCCCTTGGTCGTCACCGCCCAGGCGGTCAGCGTGCGGGCGACCCGGTCCGTCGCGGTGCGTTCGAGGCGGTACGTGGAGTAGACGGGGTTGAAGACCCCGCAGCAGAAGATGAGCCCGAGCTCGACGCCCATGACCAGCAGCAGCCCTCCGGTGCCCGGCCCCAGGAACGCCAGGCCGAGCGGCCAGACGGCGCGCAGTGCCCCGGACGCGACCAGGACCTGACGCTGCCCGAACCGGGTGACCAGCGGCCGGGCCAGCCGTGACCCGAGCAGGCCGCCGATCGAGGGCGCGGCGAAGGCCAGACCGTACTGCCACGGTGTGAACCCGAGCCTGCCGAGCATCAGGACGGCCAGCAGCGGCTGGGCGGCCATCACCAGGCCGTTGAACAAGGCCGTGTTGAAGAACAGCGGACGCAGGGTGCGGTCGGCGAGGATGTACCGCCAGCCGTCGAGCAGGTCCGAGGCCCGCACACGCGTGGCCTCCCGGCGTTCGGGCCGCGGCTCGTGCCCGCCCGTCGCGCGGATGCCCAGGGCGGAGAGCAGGTAGCTGACCCCGTCGGCCACCACCGTCGCCACCGGACCGAGCAGCCCGACCGCCGCGCCGCCCAGCGGTGGTCCGATGATCGTGGTCGTCCAGGCCGTCGACTCGAACCGGGCGCCCGCGATCAGCAGGTCCTCCGCCGCCACCAGCGTCTTCAGGTAGGCGCCGGAGGCGGCACGGAAGGCGATGTCGGCCGCGGCGACGACGATCGAGACGAGCAGGAGCTGAACGAAGGTGAGCACACCGAGCGCGAACGCGGCGGGGATCGTCAGCAGCGCCGCGAACCGCACCAGGTCCATCGCCACGAGCACCGGCCGTTTGCGCCGGAACTCCACCCACGGGCCCAGCGGTACCGCCACGGCCGCGCCCACCGCCGCCCCCACGGAGGCGAGCACGGCCACCTCGGCCGCGCCGGCGTGCAGCACCCGGATGGCGATCAGTTCGAAGGAGCCGAAGGCGAGCCACGTGCCGAGCGCGCTCGCCCCGTACGCCCCCCAGAGCCACCCGAACGGCCGCCCCAGCCGGTGCCCGCTCCTCATGCCCGACACCCCTCGCACCCTGCCCCTCGTTCCGCATCCGCACTCGGACCCGCATGACCGATCCGTGTCCGAAGACATCAAAGCGAGCACCGTGACCGGGGATCAAACAACCGCATGAGCGCACGCCACAACCATCGGTTGTGGCGCTAGGGTGGCCGTGTGGACCTCGACACTGTCCGGACGTTCGTCGCCGTCGCCGACGCGGGGCAGTTCCAGGAGGCCGCCGCCGAGCTGGCGGTCACCCAGCAGGCCGTCTCCAAACGCGTCGCCGTGCTGGAGCGGACCCTCGGAGTTCGGCTGTTCACCCGGACTCCGCGAGGGGCCGAGCTCACCATCGACGGCCAGGCGTTCCTGCCCCACGCGCGTGAGCTGCTGCGCGTGTCCGAACGCGCGGTCGCTTCCGTGCGCCCCGGCCGCCGTCCGCTGCGCGTCGACATCATCGCCTCGCGCGGCGCGGCGTCCGGCCTGATGCGCGGCTTCCATCGTGCGTACCCCGAGATCGACCTCGACGTGGTGATGCTGTTCGAGATCGAGACGGCCGTCGCCGCCATCCGGTCCGGTGCGATCGACGCGTCCTTCCGTGCCGTCGCCGTACCGGGCCGGCCCCTGCCCGAGGACATCGAGTCGGTACGTGTGCTCGACGAGCCGCTCCATCTGCTCACCGGCCCCGCACACGCGCTGGCCGGGGCCCCTTCGGTGACCGTCGCCGAGCTCGTCGGGCACCGGATCTGGATGCCGGGCATCGTCCCCGGCACCGAGTGGGCCGCGTACTACGACGACCTCGCCGCCGAGTTCGGACTCACCATCGAGGCGACCGGTCCGAACTTCGGCTCCGACGCGCTCCTCGACACCGTCGCCGACACCCCGGCGCTCGCCACGTTCATGGGCGAGCGGACCCTCCCCAGGCTGTCGCCGGGAGGTGCTCCGAACGTCTGGCGCGACGAGCGCGGTCTGCGGCTGATCCCGGTGACCGACCCGACCCCCGTCTACCCGCACTCGCTTCTGTGGCACCGGGACAATCCCCATCCGGCGCCGGCCACGCTCCGCGCCTACCTCGCCGCCGCGGCGGCCGGTCACGACGCGGCCGGGACCTGGACCCCGCGCTGGGTGATCCCGCGCTGAACGCGGCTGCGGGACTCGCCGCCCTCAGGCAGCTCCTGAGGCAGTCGACGTGCCCGCTGAGGCTGTTCCTTAGGCAGTCGACCGCCCGTCGGCCTCTGCCCGCAGGACCTCGTCCAGCGATGTCGCCCGGTGCCCGGTGAGGTCCTCGACGGCTGTCGTCACGGTGGCGAGGGAGCCGTCGGCGATCGCCGTGTAGGTGGACACCCATGCGTCGAGCTGCCAGTCGGGTGCCCCGTACGCCGCACGGGAGACGTATGCCTCCTCGGTCGTCTCCGGGACGTAGGCGACCGGCCGGCCGCCGACGGCGGTGAGGATCCGGGCGACCTCCGTGAGGGTGAGCGCCTCCGGTCCCGTGAGCTCGTAGGCGCGGCCGGAGTGCGGACGCGGATCGCGCAGGACCGCCACCGCGGCGTCGGCGATGTCATCCTGGGCGATAAGAGCCGCTCTGCCGTCACCGGCCGGCCCGCGGATCGCGCCGTCGGCGCCCACGAGAGCGGGCATGAAGTCGGCGTAGAGGTTGTCGCGCAGGAAGGTGAAGGGGATTCCGGCGGCGCGGATGTGCTGTTCGGTGTGCCAGTGGTCCCGGGCCAGCGTGAAGGTCGCGTCGGGCGCGGCCCCGTAGAAGGAGATGTACACCAGGTGGGCGACCCCGGCCCGAGTCGCGGCGTCGATGAAGGTGCGGTGGTCCTGGAGCCGGTCGGGGGACTCCGAGGCCGAGACCATCAGGACGCGGTCGGTGCCGCGCAGGGCGGCCACGAGGGCTTCGTGGTCGTCGTAGCCGCCGGGTACCGCGATCGCGCCGGGGAGCTGCGGAGCGCGGGAGGGGGTGCGGGCCAGGAGGGTCTGCGCGATGTCGGCGGCGGCCAGTCGGCGCGCGATCCGCCCGCCCAGGCGGCCGGAGGCTCCGGTGATCGCGTAGGTGGCATCGGTGGGAGCCAACGTTCTCCTCCTGGAGCGGATGGGGGGAGTGGACGACGAGCAGGCCGTTCGACGAGCAGGCGGTACGAATGGCGAGGGGTACGAATGGCGAGGGGCACGAATGGCGAGCGGTACGACGAGCAGGCGGTACGAATGGCGAGCGGTACGAATGGCGAGCGGTACGAGACAAGTGTGACGCCAGAGCGCTTCGGTCGCGCCTCCGCTCACGCCTCCGGCATCGTCAGCCATCGGCCCGGGTGTCCCGGGGGCAGTTGGAGATCTTCGCGTACGGCCGCGTAGTAGCCCTCGCGGCCGACGCGTTGACGTTCCAGGAGCGCCTGCCATGCCTGCGGATCGCGGGTGCCGGCGCGCTGGAACCGTTCCATCTCCATCACCACGGTCACCCATACCCGGGCCCGGTCCACCACTTCGCGGCTCCCCAGCATGAGCAGGGCCTCTCCCGGAGGATCGCGGTCGTCGGTGGCCCGGGCCAGGAGCGGTTCGGCCTCGGCCAGGGTCAACGGGTGCGGATGCGGGTCGTTGCCTATGTGGGCGGCGACGCGGTAGGTGAGCGTCACCGACTTCTTCAGCGACCGTGCGTACTCCGAGTACACCGCGAGGCGCCGCTCTTCCCACCGGCTCGCCCGATCGCGCTTGAAGCGTTCGCGGTCGCTGCGGACCAGGGCGAGATAGGAACCGAGGGCACCGATCACGACGCCTATGAGAGCGGGGAGTTGCTGAAGAAACGCGGACATGATCGAACCGTACCGACCGCACAGGTCGGGCGAGCAGCGAGCGGCCGATGATCTCCTTCATGATCTCGGTCGTCCCGCCGTGGATGGTCCGGACACGGCCGTCCGTGAACGCCTTGGGCGATCGGGTGGTCGGTCATGTAGCCGTAACCGCAGTGGAGTTGCGGAGACCGGTTCGCGACGCGCTTCTGGAGCTCGGTCGCCCACCATCATGTCGTCGTGCAGGCCGATGGCGAAGTCGGCGGCGTACGCACGACCGAACTTCTCGGCGAGCACGGCGCGGTCCCGGTAGCCGGCGTTCCCGCCGCCTCCGTGTTCCTGATCCACCGCGAGACCGAGCAGACCCTGCCGGCTCCCGGTCCGCGGAGAAGGCGTGGGTACGGGTTCGTTCTCGGGGGTACACCTGGTGCGGCCGGTGCGGGATGGCCCAAGCTGGCTCGCATGGACTGGTTGCCACTGCTCTCCACCCTGGCCGGTGCCGCGATCGGCATCGGCTCGACCCTCATCGCCGACCGGAATCGGTGGAAGCACGAGGATGTCAAGGACAGCGTTCGCCTCCGGCTCGACGTCTACACGCAGTACACCACCACCGTGAAGGTCCTCGGCGAGACCCTGCGGGCTCTGGCCGGGCGCGAGCACCCCTCCGACGGCGAGCGGGCGCACGCGCTGCGCGAGGCCTTCCGGGAATCCGGCATAGGCATCGCGTCGGAACGGATGTGGCTCACCGCACCCGAACCCGTCGTCAAGGCCTCCAACAGCGTGTTCCATTGTCTGCGCCGCATCTGCGACAGCTACATCGAGGGCACCGCTGTCAGCAGTCCGGAGGACCGCGCCCGCTGGGAGGCTCGCGGCAAGGCAGCCGCCACGATGCGCAAACTGATGCGTGAAGACCTCGGAGTCGGCCCCCTCACCGAACGCCACAGCCCCCTGCTCGACGACTACACCGACCCCGCCGCACCGTGAGGGCGACCGTGGCACCAACGCCGTGGGATGCCACGCCTTGCAGCGGCCGCCCCCTGGTCCACGAGCCGCAGCACCTTCGACGTCCTGTCCCGGGCGCGCAGGTACAGGCGGTTCGCCTCCACGAGCTTCGTGTACGGGTCGTCCGCGTGTCCGGCGGCACCAGACTGGACGCGAACATCTCGCCGGCGACCGATCGGACGACGTGGTGCAGCAGGTCTTCCCGGGACTCGAAGTACGTGTGGAAGGCGCCGTACGAGACGCCCGCCGGACCGTGCCGGGCCCCGCCCCGGCGAAGCCCGTGTCCCCGGGGAGCACCAGCGAGGCCGGCGTTCCCCGGGAGCGGGCACGGGCAGGCACACCCGCCGGTGCGGTCGGTCAGGACAGGAGCTCGACGTACCCGTCGGTGCCGTGCACGCGGATCCGCTGCCCGTCCCGGATCAGCCGGGTGGCCCCCTCCACGCCCACGACGGCCGGCAGACCGTACTCCCGGGCGATCACCGCGCCATGGGTCATCAGGCCGCCCACCTCCGTCACCAGGCCCGCGACCGCCACGAACAGCGGCGACCAACTGGGGTCGGTGAAGGGCGTGACCAGGATGTCGCCCGGTTCGAGATCGGCGTCCGCCATGTCGAGGATGACGCGGGCCCTGCCCTCGATCGTCCCGGCGGACACGGGCAGGCCGACCAGGGAGCCGTCGGGCGCGTCGTCACGCCGGTAGGCCCCGTTGACCGCCTCACCGTCCGAGGTGAGCACCCGGGGCGGTGTGAGCGACTGGTGCCGGCGAAACGCCTCCTTGCGCCGCTGGACGAGCCGGGCGTCCACCCGGTTCGTGCGGACGACCTCGTGAAGCTCCTGGAACGTGAGGTAGAAGACGTCCTCCTTCTCGGCCAGCACGTCCGCCCGCACGAGCCGTTCGGCCTCCTCCAGCAGAGCCCGCTTGTAGACGAAGGAGCGGCTGACGATGCCGTACTTCGGATACTCCCGGTATCCGGCGAAGGCCCTGACCTGGTCGATCATCCGCTTGGTCGCGTCGGCTCTCCGGTCCCCGTCCGGCAGGGCCCGCAGGCGTGCCAGGACGTCCTGTTCCTTCTCCCGCGCTCTGTGCCGCCCCTGCTCGAAGCGCCGTTCGGCGGCGCCCGGCTCGAAGTTCCTGACGTTGTCGAGGATCACGGGCACGAGCGTGGCGGGGCGCTCGCGCCACCGTGGCCGCGTGATGTCGATCTCGCCGACGCAGCGCATGCCGTACCGGTCGAGGTAGGCCTCGATGGCGTCGCGGGCCTCGGTCCCGCCGGGGAGCTTCGGCAGCTCGTCCAGGAAGCCGTCGTCCTCGACGTCCCGCAGGAACGCCACGACCTCCGGCCGTGAGCGGATCACGTCGGCGACGTCGAGCAGTTCCAGGCCCATCTCCGACGTGATGTTGTCGGGAGCGGACAGCGTCAGCGTGTCCGCCGCGTTCTTCTCGCCCAGCCACTCCAGCAGCTTGTCGTTGAGCCACCAGGTGGCCTCCATCCCCGCCATGATCGCCCGCATGTTCCGCGGATCACCGAGGACCCGCTTGTGCTCCTCGAAGGCCTCCAGCAGGAAGTCGAACAGCGCCGGTCCGGTCTTCGTACGGATGCCGCGCTCCAGGGCGGCGACGGACGCCCGGCTCCGCCCGACGAGTTCGGTGACGATCGCGGGATCGGCCTCGGCCGGGGTGGACCCGCCGCCCGCCGGGGGCCCGCCGGGAGCCGGATCAGGGAGCGAGGGGACGAAGCCGTCGCGGTCGAGGACGGTCTCCAGAGCGCTTCTGACCAGCGGATCCCCCTTCCCCATGACGTCCAGGAGGGCGGCCCGGTTCGCGGGCGAGGCCAGGCGCCGGGTGACGTCGACGAAAAGCCTCCCGCCGGCCTCGTGCATGGGCACCATGGCCGTGAGACGCCACATGGAGTGCCCCAGCGGCTTCATGGCGTCGGTCATCATCTGCTGATGGCCGACGGAGACGTAGACGTGGTTCTCCTGGTCGTCGGCCTTCGGGACGGGGAAGAGTGTCGTGATGGGCCGGCTCTGCACGATCCGGAAGTCGTCGTCGGCCAGGCACCATTCGATGTCCTGAGGGCGGCCGAAGTGCGCCTCGATCCGCCGCCCCAGGCGAACGAGCCGTACGACCTGCTCATCCGTCAGCGCCGGCTGCTCCTGCCGCCGCGCGTCGATCACCACGTCCCGTGTACCACCGGCCGGCAGGGCCTGAACGGCACGCTGCTTGGCGCCGATCGTCCGCTCGACGACGACGTCGTCCCGCACCTTGAAGACATCCGGGTTCACCAGTCCGGAGACCAGCGCCTCGCCGAGACCGAACCCGGCGTCCACGGTGGCGACCTTCCGGTCACCCGTGACGGGGTCGGCCGTGAACAGGATCCCGGACGCTTCCGGGAACACCATCCGCTGCACGACCACGGCCATGTGGACCGCACGGTGGTCGATGCCGTTCCGGCGGCGGTAGGTCACCGCCCGCTCGGTGAACAGCGATGCCCAGCACCGGCTGATGTGCCGCAGGATCTCCGCCGGCCCCATGACGTTCAGATACGTGTCCTGCTGACCGGCGAAGGACGCCGTCGGCAGGTCCTCCGCCGTCGCACTGGACCGGACGGCGTAGGCGGCCCGCTCGTCACCGTGCCCGGCCAGCGCGCGGGTGATCTCCGCCGCGAGATCATCCGGGACGGCGATCTCCTCGACGGTCCGGCGGATCCGCGCGCTGAGCGTACGGATCGCCTCCCGGTCGTCCGGGTTCACACGCCACAACTCGTCGAGCCGGTCGTCGAGCGACGGCTCCGCCGCCGTGATCCGGCGGAACGCGTCCGTCGTCACGACGAAGCCGGCCGGTACACGGACGCCCTCGATCTCCGACAGCGCGCCAAGATGCGCGCCCTTGCCGCCGACGACCGCGACCCGCGTCCGGTCGGCCTCTCGAAGATCCAGCACGTACCGCTCGTCCTGCTCGTCGCACTCGAACTGCTCTGTCATCGCGATGCCTCCGGGGCGGCCGTGCTGTGTCGTCCTGCGCTGTCCGGTCACTGGCGCCCCCCACTCTGTCGAACCTCTTGCCGAACACGTCGTCGTCCCTCGTTGCCTTCCCGCTGACGCGGCGTCCGGCCGCTCCGCCAGTCGGGCGGCGCGCACCCCGCGCCGTCGCGGGCTGAGGCACGGAGCGACGATTGTGCGCGGTGACGGGGGCCTTGCGGCAAGCCCCCCAGTGCGCTATACGTTGAGACAGGCAAGGAGAGGGCTCTCCTTGCCTTTGTCGTTTCAGGCCACGAGCAGGCGGAGTCCGAGTTCCGCCGCGTCGAGGGCGACGAGGTCGCGGTTGCGTTCTGCCCACCGGCCCGAGGACAGGTCCTCGCGCAGCCGTGTCACCGCCCGCCGCTCGGCCTCCGGTCCGACCCTTGTCCATACGGACACCGCGCGGCGCACGGGTTCGTCCAGGTACGCCTCGGGCCTGCGCCAGTAGGCCTCGAGGAATCCGTCGGCGCAGTCCCACGGGATGAGCACCGGCTCCGCCCGGCCCCCGATCGCGTGGGTCAGGTCGGCCAGCGAAGGCCAGTCGACCAGAAGGTCGGCGAACTCGGGCAGATAGTCGCGGGTGAGCCAGAACCGCTCACGCCAGGCCGGGCTGCCCGCGTCGTACGTGACCACCACCACGCGGCGGGCCACGCGCCGCATCTCGCGCAGCCCGGCGATCGGGTCCCGCCAGTGATGGACCGTGCTGAAGGCCATCGCCGCGTCGAAGGACCCGTCCTCGAACGGAAGGTTCTCCGCGCTCGCGGCCACGCAGGGCGCGGCGTCCGCGGGGCGTTGAGCCCGCATCACCGCCGACGGTTCCACCGCGGTCACCTCACGGTCCGAGGGTTCGTACGAGCCGGTGCCGGCGCCGACGTTCAGCACCGTCCGGGCGTCCCCGAGTGCCTCCCAGACCCGCGCCGCGATCCGCGGCTCGGTCCGCCGGGTCGCCGGGTACGCGGACCCGATGGCGTCGTACAACTTCGCTCCGAACATGGTCAGTTGCTCCTCCGGTGTCGTCCTGATCCCCATCGCTCGTGCCTCCAGTTCCCTGTCTATCGCCGTCACCATGGCCGCCGCGCGGTCCCGCTGTTCCAGCAGCAGGCCGCGCAACCGGTGCAGGTGCGCGACCGCGTCGGTGGCCGGGTCGTCGACCAGATCCGCGATCTCCCGTAATCCGAAGCCCAGCCGCCGGTAGGCGAGCACCTCGCGCAGCCGTTGCACATCGCCCGTCGCGTAGGCCCGGTATCCGACCGCGGTCCGCGCGGACGGCCGTACGAGGCCGATCTCGTCGTAGTGATGCAGCGTGCGGACGCTCACGCCGGCCAGCTCCGCCACGCGTCCCACGG
Organism: Streptomyces sp. NPDC059371; assembly: GCF_042751995.1. Classification (NCBI taxonomy): domain Bacteria; kingdom Bacillati; phylum Actinomycetota; class Actinomycetes; order Kitasatosporales; family Streptomycetaceae; genus Streptomyces; species Streptomyces sp. NPDC059371. The sequence continues at coordinate 165,199 of NZ_JBHYXD010000004.1, forward strand.
TCAGGTGTTCCTCCACGCCACCGACCATGCGGCATCACGCCGCGTGAGGGTCAAGACGGGCGCACCGGATACGGTCTTGTCAACGCGGGTGAGTCCCTTGATAGTTGACCCGTTCCATGGTGATCCGTTCCATGGAGGCGGTACCGATGACTGGGGGGCGGCGTGGTGCGGGGTGCCAGGATTACGGCGGAACTCGGTGACAGACGCGGGAGTTACCCGATAGCCGGTGCCATGGGCGGGGTTCTGCAGATGTTCCGGCGCCTGACCGTGCTGTTCTTTCTCATCTTTCTGGGATTCCTGGTCTTCAAGAGGCCTCATGGCGGGCTCTCCAAGGGGCTGATCGCGATAGCCGTGATCCTCGGCCTGATCGGGCTGCGGATCGCGTGGGGCCGACTGTCCGCGCGGGCCGGGGTGCGCCTGTGCCACATCCACACCGGCGGTCTCGCCGTCACGGGACTGTTCGGCCAGGTGAAGCACGTCGTTCCGTGGGACCGGGTCACCGAGCTGAAGCACATGTCGAACCTGTCGCCCCTGCTCACCTTCCACCGGTTCGAGCTGGTGCGGCGCGACGCCAGGACCGTGGCGATCCTCGTCCTCCAGGCGAATCCGGAGTTCGTCCCGGCCCTGAAGCGAGCGTCGGAGCTGGGCGGCCTGCGCCCGGAACAATGAGCCGGTCACCGGAGCGCCGGGGATCTGTCCCTCTCCCCGCCCCGCGCCCTGTGCCTCTTTCCGCCCAGCGTCCTACTGCTCTTTCCGCCCCGCGTCCTGCTGCCCTTTCCGCCGCGCGCCCCGGTGGACCGGACTCGGGCGCATGGACACCATCCCGCTGAGCCGAGGTGACCTGCGGTGGGTCTTTCCGGAGGTGCGGGACCCCGAAGCGGTCCGCGGCGCCTTGTCCGAGGCCGACGCGCATGTCCGGGCACCGGCCCGGCATTGAGGTACCTGCCCGGGCCGACCCCGGGCAGGCTGGGACCCGCTCCGGCGGGCCGGTGGTCCCGGCGGATCCGTGTCAGGAACGGGCCGGCAGCGATGCACCGGGCGTCTCGTCGACGAGGAAGAGCCTGAGACGGCACTCGTCCTCCGCCTCGACGCCCACCTGCCGGCCCCAGTGGGCGGAGAGGCGGTGCGCCACGTCGACCAGCCGACGGCGGTCCTCCCGGGTGTACGCGGGATACCTCGCCCAACCCTCGTCGGCGATCCTGTCGCCGAGCTCGGTGAACAGCAGCGCCCGGAAGCGTGCCTCTTCCTCTGCGGAGAGCGGTTCGGGCGAATCCTCCGCGGGCCGCGTCCGGACGTTGTACAGGTCTCGTATCACTGCTCGGCTCGCCCTTCGCTCCAGATCCGTTCGCGCGAGCCTATCGCCGCTCGGCGGCCGGCTCGGGGGGACCGGCCACGCCGACGCAGGCCTCGTTGCCCTCGGGGTCGGCCAGTACCCAGTTCGACGGGGCGTCGGCGTCGCTCACCAGGCGCCCGCCCGCCGCCAGGGCCGCGGCGATCCGTGCCTGGGCCTGGTCGTACGGCACCCACACGTCGATGTGGACGCGGTTGCGCTGCGGCCTCGGGGCGTCCATCGCCTGGAAGTAGAACGGCGCTCCTCGGCCGCCCGGGTCGACCAGGTCCTCGCCGCTGTTCGCGCGGTCCCGGTAACCGAGCAGCGCACGCCAGAACGGCACCACGTCAGCGCCGGAGAGCGCGTCCACGGTGACCTGGACGGTCTGGACGGCGGACGGGTCCGCCGTGATGTCCAGCGAGCGCGCGAGCGCGGAGATCTGTCCGGCGAGATCGATGTGCCGCTCGGTCAGTCCGTAGTAGTCGTCCGTGAGCGTGATCAGCCGTACGGTCACACCCTCCCGGCGCAGGTCGACGTCCGGGTGGTCCTCGACGACTCCCGGCAACTCGCCGATGGCCCGTACGAGTTGGGCGCCGACCGCGAACGACCCGGTTCGGAAGTAGGCGCACGCCCCCTCGCCGACCACGCGCCAGTCCTCGAGACCGGCGGTCTCGTGGAAGCGCTGCGGCCTGATGTGTTCGGTCCTGTTCTCTCCCTCGATCATGCCGCCAACGTAGCGTGCGACGCCGACGATCCCTCGCGCCGGCGGCTTCTCGTCACTCGCCGACGGGAGTGCGCGGATCGTCCATGCGGGAGAGCCAGGTGACGAGCAGCGATTCCAGCGACGCGGCCTCGGTCGTCGTCAGCGCGTCCAGCAGGTGCCGTTCGTTGCGCATGTGGTCAGTGAACGCCTGGTCGATCAGTTCGCGTCCGGGCCCGGTGAGGGCGACGATCCGGCCGCGTTGATCGCCGTGGGTACGGCGGCGGGTGACGAGCCCGGCCCGCTCCAGGCGGTCGATCCTCTTCGTCATCGCGCCGGTGGTGACCATGGTGTGGGCGGCGAGTTCCCCGGGCGCCCGTTCGTAGGGTTCACCGGTCCGGCGCAGCGCGCACAGGACGTCGAACTCGCCCTCGCTCAGACCGTAGCGGTCGTACACGAGGCGTAGTTCCTCGGTGAGCCGGTCGGCCAGGCGGTGCAACCGGCCGATCACTCCCTGTGGGGCGATGTCGACGTCGGGGCGCTCGCGGCGCCACTCCGCCTGGATGCGGGCCACGCGGTCCTGAGATTCACCGTGCTCCACGGATTCAGCGTGCTGCAGAGACTCGCCGTGCTGGGGAGATTCGCCGTGCTCGAGAGATTCACCGTGCTCCATGGCTTCATATTAGCTTCCCGGGAAGTTATATTAGCTTCCATGGAAGCTAATATGCGATGGGTGGCCCTGACCGCGGTCGCGCCGGTGGCCTGGGGGACCAACTACTTCGTGACGCACGAGTTCCTGCCGGCCGACCGACCCCTCTACGGGGCCGCCCTGCGGGCGCTGCCCGCGGGCCTCGTTCTGCTGGCCCTGTGCAGACGGCTGCCCCGCGGCGCGTGGTGGTGGCGGTCCGCGGTGCTCGGGCTGCTCAACATGAGCGTGTTCTTCGTCCTCGTCTACACCGCCTCCCAGCTCCTGCCGACGAGCGTGGCCTCGACCGTCATGGCGGTGGCCCCGCTGACGATGATGCTCATAGCCTGGCCCCTGGTCTCCGAGCGGCCCCGGACCGCCCACCTGGCCGGCGCCGCGATCGGACTCGGAGGGGTCTGCCTCATGCTGCTCTCCGGGGTGGAGACGGTGAGCGTCCCGGGAGTCCTCGCCTCGGCCGCCGCGATGCTGGTGTCGTCCTTCGGGTTCATCCTGGCCAAACGGTGGAGCGCCGGTGTCGACGTGCTCGCCTCCACCGCCTGGCAGCTCACCGCCGGAGGTCTGTTCCTGCTCCCGGTCGCCGCGGCCGTGGAAGGCCGCCCGCCCGCGCTCTCCGGGCAGACGGTCCTCGCGTTCGGCTACGTCACCCTGATCGCCACCGCGCTGGCCTTCGCCGCCTGGTTCACCGGGCTGCGGCATCTGCCCACCGGGACCGTCGGACTGATCGGACTGCTCAATCCCGTCACCGGCGTCCTGCTCGGCACGGTGGTCGCGAAAGAGTCGCTGACCGTGCAGCAACTGGGCGGACTGGTCCTGGTCCTGGCCGGAGTCGTCCTGGGCCGCCCCAAGCGCGCCGGCCGGCAGGACACCGGTCAGGCATCACCTCACCCGGAACGCGTGAGAGAGCCGCGAACGCGGGTGGCTCGCCGGTGAGCCGCCCGGCATGGCAGGGGCGCCGCGACGCGGCAGGCGGAGCGGAGGAGTCGGCGAGCGCCGCGGGCGGGTGAGCGGGAAGGCGAACGGCGGGGCCGGGTCGCTACCGCTGCTGCTGTACGACGAATTCGTTGCCGTCGGGGTCGAGCAGCAGGACGCGGTCGCTGTGACCCTCACCGGTGGACGTCCGTGTCGCGCCGAGTGAGACCAGGCGGGCGAGCTCAGCCTCGCGGTCGGCGTCGGCGGGGAGCGCCAGCTCGAAGAACAGTCGGTTCGTGCCCGCCTTCGGCGCCACTGGGGGACCGCCCCAGGTGATCTTCGTGCCGCCGTCCGGCGACTGGATCGCGGTCTCCTGGTCCTGGTCCCAGACCAGCGGCCACCGCAGCGCCTCGCTCCAGAAGTAGCCGACCTCCTGCGTACCGTCGCAGGCCAGCGCGCCGATCACGCCGGTGTCGGCGAGGAACTTGTTGCCCGCCTCGATGACGCAGAACTCGTTGCCGTCCGGATCGGCGAGCACCACGTGTTCCTCTTCCGGGAGTTGGCCCACGTCGATGTGCTCACCGCCGAGTTCCAGAGCCCTGGCGACCGTCTGCCGCTGATCCTCCGGTGTGGCGCTCGGCAGGTCGAAGTGCGCCTGGTTCCGGCCGGTCCTCGGCTCCTGGCTCGGGAGGAAGCGGATGCGGAACCCGGATCCGTCGGGCGGGAGGATCGCGACGTCGTCGTCGGGGCCGTCGGCCGACCGCCAGCCGAGGACACCGGACCAGAACCGCGCCAGGTCCGACGGCCGGGTGGCGTTGAAGCAGATCGCGAACAGTCGACTGGTCATACCTGTGCAACTCCGATTCGCTGACGGTCGATTCGACGCGCTGCGCTCCGCGCGCGTGCAGCTTAGGGAGGACCGTGTGGGAAGCGCATCCGAGTTTCCCGTGCGCTGCGGCTGGTCGAGTCCAGCCGGTCGGAACGGTGTGGCACCATCCCCACCGTGGTCGATCGTATGGATGACGTGGACTGGTCCGGGCTCTTCCACGCCGAGGGGCGGGCCTCCGACACCCCGCGTCGTCTGGCCGCACTCCTCGGTGACGACGCGGACGCGTTCGTCGACGGGTACACGCACCTGTGGTCGACGACGCTCCGCCGGGAGGGCAAGGCCTGGCCCGCTACGGCGCCTACCGCGCTGCTGGTCGCCGAACTTCTCGACAATCCGCTGCTGGGCCCCGACGATCCCTCCATGCAGGACGCGATGCTCGCCTACCTGTACGCGGTCGGCGTCGCGGCCGACCTCGGCGAACGGGCGCCGGAGGTCCGTGCCCGGGGCGAGGGGCGTGCGGCGGAGCTGAGAGCGTGGACCGACGCCTATCTGGCGGCCGACGCCGACGCGCGGGCCCGCATGTGGCGGGACGGCACGGGCCGGGGCGAACTCGTCCTCGACCGGGCGGCGCTCGCCTGCTTCGACCTCGTTCCCACGCTCCTGCGGCCAACGCTGCCGCACCTCGCCTCGGAACGTCTCCAGCGCAGGACGTGTGCCGCCGTGGCCGTCGGGTCACTGGCCGGACACCCCTCGGCGTCGGCGCAACGCCCGGCGCTGCTGGACCGGTTGACGTCGATGGCCCGGGCCGCCGAATCCGCGTACGAAGTGGCGACCCTGTTGATCGCCATCGGCCGTCTCGGCGGCGACACGCGCCCCTGGCTCACCGATCCGCATACGGGCGTACGAGTCTGCGCTGCCCTCGCGCCCGGCCTAACCGGCGACGACACGGCGGAGCGGATTCGGAGCGAACTGAGGGACACGCCAAGCGCGTTCGGCGAGTCCTTCGGCGACATGGCTCCACCGCTTCAGTTCCAGTTCAATCCGTACCAGGACCTGCTCCTGCCCGCGGCCGGGCCGTGAGGCCGGGCGCGGCGCAGGGGCGCGGGTCCGGGCCGGATCAGCCCTGGCGGGATCTCTCGATGATCCGGCCGATGACGGCCGCGGCCTGGTCCGGATGCTGCTCCAGCCATGTGCCGAGGTGCGCTCGGACGGCGTCCCGGACACCGGCGTGTACGGCGCCGGTGTCCCGCACGTCGGGGTGAACGGCGTCGCCGTCGCCGCCCAGACGGGTGCGCGTGGCCCCGTAGAACTCGGGGCTGTCCAGCTTGACGGACACGACGGCCGTCAGGCCCTCGCCGATGTGCTCGAAGCTCAGTCGGGGATCCGTGGCTGTCAACAGGAGGTGCCTGCGGGCGTATGCGTTGACGGCGTCGGCCACCCCGTCACGGAGACCCGTTTCGTGGGTGCCGCCTTCGTAGGTGTGCATGCTGTTGGCAAAACTCCGGACGCTCTCCTCGGGGGAGTCACACCACCGGAGGGACACCTCGACGGTCCCCGCCATCCGGGTGTCCTCCTCCTGGAAGGCGATGACGTCCGGGTGCACTCGCGACCCTGTCTCCATTCCGAGGGCGGCGGCCAGGTCCCGCTCCTCGTCCGAGAACCGGAACACCGCGAACCGGGGCTCGTTCCGGTTGCCTTCGTCGGTCAGCGAAAGGCACAAGCCCCGGTTCAGGGCGGTCACTTCACGGAAGCGGTTCGCCAGGTCCGTGAACGAGGGCCGCGTCGTCTCGAAGATGTCGGCGTCGGGCCAGAACGTGATGGTGGTCCCGCTTCCGGTCGTCGCCCCCACGGCGGCGGGCGGGGCGACGGCGACGCCGCGCGTGTACTCCTGGACCCAACGTCCGCCTCCACGGCGCACCTCGACCGTCAGTCGGCTCGACAGTGCGTTGACCACGGCTGGTTCGGCGCCCATGGGGCTCATGGCCATGGTGTGACGGCCACGAAGGCTGCGGGGGTTGGTACGCAGGCGAGTCAGCATGCCTTCGAGGCCGGGGCCGTCGGTGTGACCGGCCGCTTCCACGGGAATGCCCGGCCCGTCATCCGCCACCCGGACACCGCCGTCTTCCGTGAGGGTGACGTCGATGCGCCCGCCCCGGCCGGCCAGAGCCTCGGTGGCCGCGCGTTCGACGACATCGAACACCATATGACGCAGGCCGCGTTCACCGGTCGAGCCGACGTACATCCCCGGCCGCTTCCGTACGGCTTCGAACCCTTCCAGCACCCGACCGCGAGCTGTGTAGATACCGGTGATTTCCTGGCTCATGAAGACCCCCTGAGACGGTGTCCGGCAGAGCTCGTCACGGTACGCGAGATTCTCCAAAACGCCAGGTCAGATGCCTTGTGGCGAGGCTTCGGATCGGTAGGTGAGAGCCTGCGGGGCGGCGGTCGGCCCCGGGGCGACGGAGGGCTGTCGCACAGCGTTGACGGTCCCGTCGAAGCTGGGGATGACACCGTTTCAGGCGACGCCGAGGCCTCTATTTGCAGAACTCGGCGCTTGGGGCTCACGGTTCATCCCATCCGCGTACGGCGCCCGCTCACCGGGTCCAGTACTGGGCGAGAGCCCCTTCTCTGAACGGGGCCGGGGTCACGCTGAGTTCGCCGGCGAACGGGCGGTCCAGGACGAAGACCAGGAGCAGACTGAAGCCGACGAGTCCGGCGACCGAGGCGACGAAGAGGATCTGGACCCTCAGCTTGCGCATGCCGTAGAGGAACGTGAGCGGGACCAGGACGAGTGCGCCGCCGAAGGCCAGGACCTGGAGCAGCGCGGGGAGTTCCTGGCGTGCCATGGTGATGCGGGCGCGGCGCTGGGAGGCGACGTCGTTGAGATGGGTGACGGCCTCCTCGTAGAAGACCTGCTCGCTCTGGCTCTTCGGGTCGTATTCCTGGAGTACCAGGAAGGCGGATCGCAGGTGGGTTTCCGTGGCCCCGTAGCTGGGGTTTCCCGCGCGCATCCGGGGCCACTGGTCCTCGACGACCGCGTGGACGTAACCGTTCATCGTGGCGTCGAGCCGAGCACGTACCGGCGCCGGGAACGCGGTGGCGTCCCGGGTGATGAGCGCCGCGTCGGTGGCCTCGGAGGCGACGATGGTCTGGGTGTCCTCCAGTTGGGTCCAGAGCGTGACGATGACGAAGGCGAGGATGATCCCGTAGATCGCGCCGAACATGCCGAGCGTCACCCCGACCATCTCGTTGTGTTCGCCGCGGGCCACCGAGGGGTACCTGCGGCGCAGCAGCACACTGCCGCCGACAGCGAGGAGGACGGTCCCACCGACGATGACGACGGTCAGCGTGAAGGTGCTGAAGTGGTTGAGCAGCCAGAGCGAGATGCGCGGGGAGTCTAGAGCGGACACGACTCCCCAAACGCACGGAGTTGATCAGCCGCTACGGGTGTGACCGACAAGTTCACACCACCGAGTGAGAGATCGTCGAGCGTGCGCGTGCGCGCATGGGGGCGGTGGCGGTGGCGCGTACGGGGGCGCGTACGTGGGCGGTGGCCCGGTGTGCGCGTGGTGGCCGACTGCCAGCCTTACGCAGACGGCAGTTGGTCGTACATCCGGAACGTGTAGGTCGCGTCGTACGTCATCAGGTTTCCGCTCGACGCGGGCAGCCCCAGGCGGCGGTTGAGCGGCCCTGTCAGGGGCCCGCAGTGTTCGGCCGCTGGGGCGGTGAAGGTGTCGTCGTAGGCCGAGAACTCGATGATCGGTGGATCCTGCGAGACCCACTTGGAGGGGCCCGACCGCTTGAGCTGGAAGTCGACCGGCGTGCTCGCCCCGATGGTGCATCCGTGCGGCAGCAGCGGGCTCAACAACCGGAAGCGCAGGCTGAATTGCCCGGTGTAGAAGTCGGACCGGCCCCCGTACTCCGGCTTGATCGCCAGACGGAGCTGTCGTGCGTGCTCACCCGTGGCGGTGCCGGTGAGTCCGCCCGGAACGGCGGTGGGCGCGCTGTGCATCGCGCCCCAGACCTGTGCCTTGGAGCCGTCCGGCATCGGCCCCTCGGCGTGCGTCATGGTGATCGGAGCGAGAGTCACCTCGACCTTCCCCATGGTCAACCGAGGTGCAGCGGTGTGGACTTCACACCGCCAGCGAGCCGGGTCGGCTCCGGCCGGAAGGGCGGGGCAATCGCTGAAGTCGGTGGCGGACGTCGGGGTGGTGGAACTCGGTTCCGCGGACGCGAAGCTCGGGGTGTACGCCCCCACGAGCCCCGTCAGGGCGGCGGCCCCGGCGAGAGCGAGCGCGGCGCGGCGGGGGCGAGACGGACGGCGGCGATCAGGAGTGGTCTTCGACATGCCCACAGCCTTCCGCCCGCGACACCACCCCTGCTATCCGTGACGCCCCCGCCTCGACCCTGAGCGGACCCTGACGTGGTGTCAGGGGTGATGCGCGGTGCTTCTGCGGCGGTTTCCGGGGTGTGTTTATGCCGTGCCGCGGTTCACGATCCGGCTCGGTGACCAACTGGCGGGGACGCGCTAACGGGTGGCCGTCATGACGACGTAGATCATGCCCGCGGCGGAGGCCACGCAGACGACGGCGGCGGCGATCGCGGCCGCGCCCAGCAGCCCCGACACGCCCAGAATCGCCGTCCACCCGGCCCGCGCCACCCGGTGGGACTGCTCGGCCGCGTTCTCGTACGCGCTGTCGTCGTACCAGTCCTGATCGCTCATGGCACCCCCGTCCGTGAGGATAACGGTGCCGCCGATGCCGAGCGGGCGGGATAATCCGGGCGTGACCCTCACCGCGCGGCAGCTCACCCTGGCGACCCTGGACCGTCAGCTCCTCCTGGAGCGCAAGCGCCTCGACGTGGCGGAGGCGGTCCGCCAGGTCTGCGCCGTTCAGGCACAGGCGCCCGCTTCGCCTTACCTGGCTCTGTGGAACCGCGTGGAGGGCTTCGTACCCGAGGATCTCGACGCGGCGTTCACGGACCGCCGGATCGTGAAGGCGACCCTCATGCGGATCACCCTGCACGCCGTCCACGCCGACGACTACGCGCCGTACCACGCCGCCATGGTCCGGAGCCTGCGGGCGTCGCGGCTGTACGACCGCCGCTACACCTCGACCGAGCTGCGCGAGGAGGACGCCGACACGCTGCTTCCGCGGCTCGCCGAGTTCCTGGCCCGCCCCCGCACCGGAGCCGACGTGGAGGCCGAGTTCACCGAGAGCCTCGGCGGCGACGTGCACCGCCTGTGGTGGGCCCTGAGGACGTACGCGCCGATCCAGCACACGCCGACCGGCGGTCCGTGGTCCTTCAAGCTGCCGAACACCTATCGCGCCTCGGCCGTGGACCCGGTGGACGAGACGAAGGACGCGGCGGCGGGAGTACGGCGGCTCCTGCTCTCCTACCTCCGGGCGTTCGGACCGGCGTCGGCACCGGACTTCGCACGGTTCACCCTGCTGGGACGCCCCGTGATCACCCAGGCGCTGAGCGAGCTCGGAGACCAGGTGGTGCGGGTTCCCGGGCCGGCCCGCGCCGCTCTGTTCGACCTGCCGGACGCCACCGTGCCCGCGGAGGACACCCCCGCGCCGCCGAGGCTGCTGCCGATGTGGGACAGCACGCTGCTGGCCCACGCCCTCCCCGGGCGCGTCATGCCCCAGGAATACCGGCCGCTCGTCGTCCGGCGCAACGGCGACATGCTGCCCACCCTGCTCGTCGACGGTCAGGTCGCCGGGGTGTGGCGCGCGGCGGACGGAGGCCTGGAACTGACCGCGTTCCGCAAGCTCGACAAGGCGGCTTGGCGCGGCCTGACCGAGGAGGCGCGGAAGCTGGCGGCCCTGCTCGCGGACCGGGACCCGGCCCCGTACAGCCGCTACAACCACTGGTGGGACAAGGGGATCCCGGGCGTCGAGAGCAGGACCGTCAAGGGCGAGTGAACCGGGGTCGGTTCCGGGGTTCGCCGCGTTCCGGCTCCGCTTCAGCGACGGTTCCTGGCCGGAGCTTTGCCGCCTGGCGGAAGCCGACGACGCCGACACCTTCCTGCGGGCTGCGAACGGCTGCGAACGGCTGCGAACTCGTCATCTGTGAGGGGCCGTTGGTGCCCACTGGCGCGCCATGACGGTCGAGCGGGCGAACCCATCACATGGGGGACCGGACCAGGACGTCAGCCGGTGCCGTTCGGCCCCTGGGGAGAGATCAGCCCGCTCTCGTAGGCGAGGACGACGGCCTGCACCCGGTCCCGCAGATCGAGCTTCGACAGGATGCGGCCTACATGTGTCTTCACCGTGGTCGGGCTCAGGAACAGACGGTCCGCGAGTTCGGCGTTGCTGAGGCCGGTCGCCATGAGGCGGAGAACCTCCAGTTCGCGCGGGGTCAGCCCGGACAGATCGCGGTGGAGGCCGGTCTGCGGGGACTCCTGGCGGTGCGCGAAGCGCTCGATCAGTCTGCGGGTGATCGTCGGCGCGAGCAGCGCGTCGCCCGAGCGCACGAGCCGTACAGCCGCCACGAGGTGCTCGGGGGTGACGTCCTTGAGCAGGAACCCGCTCGCTCCGGCGGTGAGCGCCGCGTACACGTAGTGGTCGAGGTCGTACGTGGTGAGGATGATGACCCGGGTTCCCGGGGAACCCGCGGGCCCTTCGGAGCCCTCGGGGCCGGCACCGAGGATGCGCCGGGTAGCCTCGATGCCGTCCATCCGCGGCATCCGGATGTCCATGAGGACGACGTCGGGCCGGGTGCGTCTCACGGCGTCGACCGCCTCGGCGCCGTCCGCGGCCTCGGCCACCACCTCGATCCCGTCGGCGGCGAGGATCATCCCGAAACCGGTACGGACCAAGGCCTGGTCGTCCGCGATGACGGCGCGCAGGGCGGGCCCGTTCACACCGCCTCCCACGGGATGCGGGCCGTGACCCGGTATCCGCCGGTGAGCGTGGGCCCGGCGGTGAGCCTGCCGCCGTAGACCGCGAGCCGCTCGCGCAGCCCGATCAGCCCGCGGCCGTTGCCGTCCACCGGCGGCGAGTCCCGTACCGCCCCCGTGTCGGTGACCTCTATCTCCAGCCAGGAGCCGGCGACGCCGATCGACACCGCCGCGCCGGCGCCCGCCGCGTGCTTGATCGTGTTGGTGAGTGCCTCCTGGACGACGCGGTACGCCGTGAGCTCCACCCCGGGAGGCAGCGGGCCGGGAGGCAGCGACACCGTCAGGCCCACGGGAGTCCCGGCGGCCCGCACCCGCTCGGCGAGTGCGTCGAGCTGCCCGAGGCCGGGCTGCGGTTCCAGACCGTCGGCGGGGGTGTCGGCGCCTGCCTCCGCGCCCGCGAGCAGGCCCATCACATGGCGGAGTTCGGCCATCGCGGCGCGGCCCCCGGCCTCCACCGCCAGCAGTGCCTGTTTGGACCGTTCCGGCGCCGCGTCCATCACCTTGCGTGCCGCCCCCGCCTGGATGACCATCACGCTCACATTGTGGGTGACGACGTCGTGGAGCTCGGCGGCGATCCGGGCGCGCTCCTCCTCGACGGCCCGGCGCATGGCCTTCTCCTGGGTCTGCTGGAGGTCCGTGAAACGCTTTCGGCTGGCCTCCAGCCGCAGTCGCCCGAGCCGGACGAGGCTGGCCAGCACCCCGACGACCAGGAGCACCACGGCGGGACTGGACCAGCCGGGAAGCATGGGATCCGCGTCCCGGAACGCGAGACCGGCCAGCACGGCCGCGACGATCAGACCGGCCAGGGCCCGCGTGCGGTAGCGGCTGTGCGCGACCGCTCCGTACGCGGCGATACTGCAGGTCAGCACGTTGATCCAGGAGACGTCGTCCGCCAGGGCCAGTACGGCGATGGCGATGACTCCGAACGCGAGCAGCGGATACCGGCGCCGGGCCGCCAGTGGCAGCGCCGACAGCACGACCAGGACCCAGGACGCGGATCTGGGTTGGGTTTCCGGTTCGAACATCGGCCCGGGTTCGGGAACGGCTGGGGGGTACGGGATCGAGTCCCGGCCCTCGGTCACGGCCCGGGAGCTGATCCGTACCGGCCCGTCCCCGGGGTAGCGCGCCGCCACGACCAGCGCGACGACGGTCAGGACGACCGCCAGCAGCACGTCCAGGCGCACCGCTCGCCGGGACAGCGGGGCGGGCTCGCCCTCCGGCCGCATCGCGTCGCGGAGACGCGCCCACCACGTCCACGGCCGCAGTACGTCGCCGGCCCGCTCCCGCCAGTGGCCGGCCCGCTTTTGCCAGTGGCCGGTCCGCTCTCGCCCTGTGTCCGCCCACGACGTGTCGCGCGGCCGCCCGTACGGGTCCTCCTTCTCCATCCGCACATTGTGCGGTCCCGCGGCACGGGTCCACGTCCCCCTGTGTGACCGGCGCACCCGACCGCCAGGCGTACTCCTCCAGGATGACCCCGCCGCCGGGTCCTCCGCGGGGAGGGCCGTATGTCGGTGCCACGGCCGACGCGCCGCCGCGGCGTCCGCCCGTACGTTCACCGAGCCCCCACAGGGCATCGGCTTCCCGACCACGAAGGACGGACACACCCATGAATCACGTGATCGAACTGGAGGGCGTGGCCAAGCGGTACGGCGGCGCCGACACCGCGGCGCTCGGACCGGTCGATCTCGGCGTGGCCGAGGGCGAGGCCCTGGCCGTGACGGGGCCGTCCGGCAGCGGCAAGTCCACGCTGCTCAATCTCATCGCCGGTCTGGACCGGCCGAGCGAGGGAATCGTGACCGTGGCCGGGCAGCGCATCGACCGGCTGAGCGAGCACGCGCTGGCCCGGTTCCGCCGCGAACGGATCGGCATGGTCTTCCAGTTCTTCAATCTGCTCGACGACCTCACCGTCGCCGACAACATCCAGCTCCCGGCCCAGTTGACCGGAACCGCCCGGCGGGCGGCGGCGACCCGTGCCGGGGAGCTGATGGAGGTACTCGGAATCCAGAAGCACGCCCGCGCCTACCCCGGACGGCTGTCCGGCGGCGAACGCCAACGCGTCGCGGTGGCACGGGCCTTGGTGAACAAGCCCGCGCTGCTGCTCGCCGACGAGCCGACCGGCGCGCTGGACACCGCGTCGGGGCAGGAGGTCCGGGAACTGCTCGTGGATCTGCACCGCGGCGGGCAGACCGTCGTCCTGGTCACGCACGACCTGGAGCTGGCCCGGGCGTGCGCGCACCGCACGATCCATCTGGTCGACGGCAAGGTCGCGGTCGACACGCACGCGGAGGCCGTCCGATGACCGGGTTCGGCAATGGCGCCCTCGGGCGGGTCGTGCGCTCCGGGGTCGGCAGACGACGCGTCCAGACGCTGGTGATCGCCGTGGCCACCATGATGGCGGTGGCCTCGGCCGTGGTCGCCGGGTCCCTCATGGTCGCCACGAACGCTCCCTTCGACCACGCCTTCGCGCGGCAGCACGGGGCGCACCTCGTCGCCCAGCTCGACCCGAAGAAGGCCGACGCCGCCCAACTGGCAAGCACCCGGGGCCTGGAGGGCGTCACGGCGAGCGCGGGACCGTTCCCCTCCACGACGATCAACCCGATCGGCCAGGGCGGCGGACACCTGCCCGCGCTGACGCTCGTCGGACGGCCCGGTCCCGGCAAGGACGTGGACGTACTCGACCTGAAGTCCGGCCGGTGGCCGCGCACATCGGGTGAGATCGTGCTGTCCGCCTCGTTCCAGGGCCCGGATCTCGTGCTCGGCGCGACCCTGAAGACTTCCGAGGAGGCGGACGCGCAGACGCTGACCCTCGTCGGCTTCGCGCTCTCCGCGAGCGGGAGCGCCGACATGTGGGCGACCCCCGCCCAGGTCAGGTCCCTCGCCACCGGGGAGAGCGGCCTCGCGAGCCAGATGCTCTACCGCTTCGACTCCGCGGCCACGAAGGCGCAGATCACCGCCGACCGCAAGAAGCTCGCCGCCGCCCTGCCCTCCGGGGCGCTGGTCGGTACCCAGTCGTGGCTGGACACCAAGCGCGCCGCCGATCAGGGCGCGGCCGCGACGATCCCGTTCCTGTTCGCGTTCGGCGTGCTCGGCATCGTCATGTCGGTGATCATCGTCGGCAGTGTCATCAGCGGCGCCGTCGGCACCAGTCTGCGCCGGATCGGCATCCTCAAGGCCATCGGATTCACCCCGCGTGAGGTCGTACGGGCCTATGTGGCCCAGGCGTTGATCCCCGCCGCGGCCGGTATCGCCCTGGGTGTCGTCCTCGGCAACCTGCTGGCCGTGCCGCTGCTGAACGACACCGAGTCCGTGTACGGCACCGTGTCGCTGTCGGTGGCCTGGTGGGTGGACGTGGTGGTGCCCGCCGGTGCGCTGCTGGTGGTCGCGGTCGCGGCGCTGGTGCCCGCGCTACGGGCCGGGAGGCTGCGCACGGTGGAGGCCATCGCCGTCGGCAGGGCGCCGCGCACCACGCGCGGTCAGTGGGCGCACCGCGCGGCCGGGCGGCTCCCACTGCCCCGTCCGGTCACGTACGGCCTCGCGAGTCCCTTCGCGCATCCCGTGCGGGCGATCGCCATGGTGCTGGCGGTGACCTTCGGGACCGTGGCCGCGACGTTCGCGGTGGGACTGACCCAGTCCCTCAACGCGGTGGCGAGCGCGCAGGATCCCGAGAACAGCGCCGATGTCACCGCCATCAGCGGGGCAGGCGGCTCGGGTCCCGGCGCCGGCCGGGTGGAGAAGGCGCCCGCGGCCGGGCGTGCTCCGGCCGGTTCGGGGTCGAACCAGCAGCAGCCGTCGGCCGATCCGGACGCGGTGCGTGCCGCGATCGCGAAGCAGGCCGGCACCGCCTCGTACTACGGCACCGCGACGGGCGACGCCAGGGTGGCCGGGATCTCCGGCACCGTCCGGGCCACCCTTTACCAGGGTGACTCCCGAGCCGGCGGCTACGAGATGATCGCGGGGCACTGGATCACCGGGCGGGGCCAGGTCGTGGTGCCCACCCACTTCCTGGAGCGGACGGGCACCAAGATCGGCGAGTCCGTGCGGGTCACCTTCCGGAAGGAGACGGTGAGCCTGCGCATCGTCGGCGAGGCCTTCGACACGTCGGACGACGGCATGCGGGTCCACGCGGATCTGGCGAGCTTCTCCAAAGCGGAGCCGGAGGCCTTCCACATCGAGGTCGAGCCGGGGGTCTCACCCGCCGACTACGCGCGGAAGCTCGCCGCCGTGGTCGAGCCGCTGGGCGGCGCCGCCTTCGCCGAATCCGCCCCCGAGGGGGAGAACATGATCGTCCTGCTGGAGGCGATGGCCGCGCTCCTCACCCTGATGCTGGTCTCCGTGGCGGGCCTCGGCGTGCTCAACTCCGTTGTCCTCGACACCCGCGAACGCGTCCACGACCTCGGCGTGTGCAAGGCGCTCGGCATGTCCCCGCGGCAGACCGTGAGTCTCGTACTCGCCTCGGTGGCCGGCATCGGTGTGGTCGGCGGACTGATCGGGGTCCCGGCCGGGTTCGCGCTGCACGACTACGTCCTGCCGGTCATGGGCGAGGCCGCCGGCACCGGCCTGCCGCCTTCGGTCCTCGATGTGTACGACGGCACGCAACTGGTGCTGCTGGGCCTGGCCGGAGTACTCGTCGCCCTGATCGGCGCGATGGCCCCGGCGGGATGGGCGGCCAAGGTCCGCACGGCCACGGCCCTGCGCACCGAGTGACCGGAGCCCTCGACGCCGTGCGGCGCCCACCGAGCCACGGGGGTGCGAACCGCACGGCGTCGGGGGCGCGAACCGCTCGGCGTCGGGGGTGCGAACCGCTCACGCGGAGGCCCGGGTTCGGTCCGCCGGCCATCGCCGGGCGGTGGACAGCGCTCCCTGTCCATGACGGGAGCCTGCCGCACGCCCCCGGTCCTGTCGCGCACCTCCGGGAGACGAGACGGTCAACTGCAGGTGAGCAGGCCCGCCTTCTGCTTGGCGTTCAGGATGCGATGGACGCTCTGACTGACCTGCGTGCGGAATGCCGAGCTCTGCGTCATCCGGCTCTGCACCGCCTTCGTCATGGCCGGGATCAGGTTCGGCTCGACCGTCAGGACCACGTCGCCGCCGGCCGAGAGGAACCTGACCGCGCGGTCACCCGGGGCCACGGCCTTCACCGCCACCGCGTTCCCGAGGTCGTCCGAGATGACCACGCCCTTGAACCCCAGGTTCTTGCGCAGCAGCGTCTGGATAACCGTCGAGGAGAACGCGGCCCGGTTCCTCGCGTCGATCTTGCTGTACGTCGCGGACGAGATCATGACGAACGGCGCCCCGGCCTGGATCCCCGACTTGAACGGCGTGATGCTCGAACTCGTGCTCGTCGTCACCGAGTCCACGACGCCTGCCGTGGTGTCGGTGTTGCCGCGGACATAGCCGAGCCCGGGGAAGTGCTTGAGCGTGGCCAGGACCCCGGACTGCAGGGAGCCCTCCAGGAACGCGTCGCTGTGCGGGGCCACGACCGCCGCGGTATGACCGAACTCGCGGTTGAACTTGCCGATCGGAGGATTGGCCGTGCCCAGGCTCGCCGGCACGACATCCGCGACGGGCGCGAGGTTCAGATTCACACCGGCCGACTTGAGCTGCTTGGCCCACACGGCCGATTCGCTGCGCAGCTTCGTCGTCGTCCACGTCCCCTGCGTCAGCGCACTCGGAATGGTCGAGAAACCGGGACCGGACAGCACCTGCACCTGTCCGCCCTCCTGGTCGGTCGAGATCAGGAGGCCCACGCGATGCCCGGCCACGGTGTCCGCCTTCGCCTGAAGACCGTCGACAACGCTCTTGGTCGCCGCCGTCCCGGCCTTGCTGCGCCCGGCGAGGAACACCGAGCCGACGTGGTACTGGCGCATGAGGCTGATCCGCTTGCTGTCCGGAGCGGACGGCGTGACCCCTCCCATGAAGAGCTGACCGACCCGCTGGGAGGCGGTCATCGCCGAGTAGGTCCGGTCGGCGCACGTGGACGCCGCGAGTTTGGACACCGGAGTGGAGGGGTCGACCGTGGCGGCCCGCGAGACCTGGACACCTGCGAGTCCCGCCGCCGCGAGCGACACCGCCAGTGCGGATGCGAGCCAGACACGTCGGCTGACGCCGGGGCGATGGGTGGGCGACTGGTGCGATGCCATGAAGATACTCCGAGGGTGCCTGCTGGGAACCGCTTGTATCCTGCGCGGGAAGTCAGTTGCCGTGTCCAGGGTACCTCCGCGTACATGGGCTGAGTCCGAGCGTGCGGCGCCGCCTTCAGGCGGGCTCGACGCGTGCTCGCGGGTCTGCGCGGAGCCCGGTCGGCGCACCCTCCCGGGGCACGCGGGCGGCGCGGCTCGACAGCGCGGCGGCCTCTATCTCCCCATAAGCGTAGTGGGGGTGGTGAGGGACTTCCACCGATGCCCAGCGGTCAGGGTGGCCCTATGCGTCGAGGACGAGGTAGCCGTCGACGCGGCTGAGCCGGTCGGATTCGGGGTCGGGTGGAAGCGCGTGGCCGAGGTTGTCGGCCCGGACCTCGCTGATCCACTGGTCGTGCTGGTACTCGTGGTTGATGAGCGCGATCGTCAGATGGGTGGCGACGATGGTGAGTTGGGCGGGGGCGCCGACGTTTCCTGCCGCGATGTCGCCGATACGGGCATGGACGCGTTCGGCGACGGCGCCGCGGAACGCGGAGAGCCGCTCGACCGTGGGCAGTGCGCCGCGGAACTTCTCCGGGTTCGCCGAGTCCATGATCGCGTCGAGCTCCGGGTCGGGGCTGGGCTCCGCCGCGGTGAGGTTGCGGATCATGAAGTGGGCGACGTGGGCCTGGTGCCCGAGATGCCACCCGATGGCGCTGGAATTCTCATGAGGGCGCCAGATCACCTCGTCCGGGGTGAGGTCCCTCCACAGCTCGTCGGTGTAGCCGCGGGCCCGGTCGTACTCGCGCAGCAGCGCTGTGAGGTCGTACATGGCACCACCTGTCGGTGTCGAGCGGAAAAGTCGGTGTCGGGAAGAAAGGTCAGTATTGAGAAGGGAAGTCGGTGTTGAGAAGGAAAGTCGGTGTTGAGCGGGAAACAGGTCCGGCAGGTACTACGGTCTCGGCGAGGGATGCAAACCGCGAGCGGAAGGAGTCCACGTGCTGAAGCGGGTCGCGGAGGGTGTGCTGGTTCACGAGAGTGAGTTCATGCGGACCAACGCCGTTGTCGTCCAGGGACGTGCCGGTGTGCTGCTGATCGACGCCGGGGTGCAGGGCCACGAAATGGTCTGTCTCGCGAACGACCTGTCCGATGCGGGGCAGACCGTTGTGGCGGGGTTTTCCACGCATCCTCATTGGGATCACCTTCTCTGGCACGCCACGCTCGGCTCGGCGCCCCGTTACGGCACGGCCCGCTGCGCCGCCACTGTCCGGGATCGGCTGTCGGGCGAAGGTGCGATGGCCCGAGTGGCCACGTTGATCCCGGCGGACATCGTCGAGCAGGTACCCCTGGACCTGCTGGGCCGCATTTCCGGGCTGCCCGCCGAGGCGGCGCGGATTCCTTGGGACGGCCCTCTCGTCCGGATCATCGAGCATGACGCGCATGCCCCAGGCCATGCGGCGCTGCTGATCGGGGAACGCGGGGTCCTCGTCGCCGGCGACATGCTCTCCGACGTGCTCATCCCGATGCTCGATCTGAACAACAGCCCTGACCCGATCGAGAGCTACCTCGCCGCACTGAGGCTGCTCGAGGACGTGGCGGACGACGTCGATGTCGTCATCCCCGGCCACGGGTCCGTCGGTCGCGGAGATGAGGTTCGCGCGCGGATCGCCCAGGATCGCGCCTACGTACAAGCCGTGCGTGACGCCCATGCCCCCAGCGACCCGCGGCTCGGCCCGTCGGCCACGTACGGCAAGGACTGGCTGCCCGGCGTGCACGAACGGCAGTTCCAGCACCTCACCCGGAGAAGCGAGTCCGACGAGACGCCCGGCCCGCGGCCATGAGGTCACCGCTTGAGCACCCCGCCGTGACGCCGTCGCCGCCACGGCGGGATTGAAGGCCTTCGTCGGGCCCGGTCGCGTCGGTGTGGCCAGCCGCACATTCGTGGCGGTACGGGGAAGGTGACAGGGGCTGAAAAGTCGCTTGTTCGTGGGTTGTTGGCCTCCGTGGGGGACCGGAGGAACACTTCCGTGCCGGCACGGTCGCGGGCCGGGAGGCGTGTGGTGGGGGCGCCGGGGTCCAGTGCTGGAACGGAGGGGGCCGTGAGGCCCGTACACTCGGCAACCGCCTCCGTGTCCGGCGCGAGGCCCCGACAGGAAGGACGCGTTGTCCGTGTTCCAGGAAGCCCCGATCTACCGCCAGCTCGTCGCGGAGCGCGGTGATGTTCCCGCGCAGGTCCGAGGTGAGGCCGAGCGGATTCGCAGCGACCTGCAGCGGGTGATGCCGCCTCTCGAGGCTTCCGCTCCCGTCGCGGCCGAGGGCTCCTGGCCCGCCGCTCCCGTCGGCCTGGCCCTTCCGCCCGGGACACAGCAGCGCTGATCCGCCGTACGGGCCCGCCTGCCCTGACGCGCCTCGACCGCCCGGAAGCCGACGGCTTCCGGGCGGCGGTGGTGACGGGGCCGTCCGTGACAGAGGCCGTCCGTGGCGCCCGCCGCCCGTGGTGCCCGCCCCCGCCGTCCGTGGCGCCCGCCCCCGCCGCCCGTCACTGGGCGGTCCAGGCTCCCGAATCAGTCCTGAACCGCAGGCTGCGGCCCTGGGCTCAGCGCACCGGGAAGCCGAACGTGTGGCCCTGCTCCTTGAGCCGGGGCAGGATCTGGCGCAGGGCCTCGACCGTCTGGGAGCGGTCGCCGCCCGCGTCGTGGAAGAGGAGCGTCGGCCCGTTGGGCAGCTCCCGCTCGACCGTGGCGACGACCGCGTCCGTGCCCGGCCGCTCGAAGTCCTTGGAGTCCACGTTCCAGCCCAGCGGACGCATGCCCCGCGAGGCGGCCAGCTTGCGGCTGTAGGGGGTGAAGGCCCCGCCGGGCGCCCGGTAGTACATCGGCCGCACGCCCCCGGACGCCTTGGTGATCATGCGTTCGGCGTCGAGTATCTGCTGCGACTGGTAGGCCTGCGACTTGGTGTCCATGGTGGTGTCGTGCGACACCGAGTGGTCGCACAGCCGGTGTCCGGCGGCGACCACCTTCTTGACGAGATCCGGATGCGCCTGCGCTTGAGTCCCCACCATGCAGAAGGTGGCCTTCACTCCGTACTCGCGCAGGACGTCGAGCACTTGAGGAGTCCATACGGGGTCGGGGCCGTCGTCGATGGTGATGTTGACGCCGCTCGCTCCCTTGTCCGAGGCGTGCGCGATGGTCACCGCCACCGGCTTGACGGCGGACTGCCCGGCCGACGCGGCCGGGCGGGGCGACGGGTCGTGCACGGCACCGGCCTGCGCGGTCCACACCGAGGTGCCGGCGGCCAGCACCGTCACCCCAAGCGCCGCCGCGGCCACCTTCCCGTACCAGCCCCGCTTGCTGCCGTGCCGTGCCATGTCCGCCCCGCTCTCGCGCAGTTCCTCGGTCGCCCACCGACCACCTGGCAGGACGAGCGATGACGGCCGGGGGATGCGTCTGTTACGGATCACGGACAATTCCGGGAGGAAACGGGGACACAGCCCGGCGAGAAGCTCCTGTCGCTGTGTCAACGTGCCCTTCTCTACGGAGAGTTCGGCCGTCATTTCGCCCTGTTACGGTGGGCCGATGTCATCCGTCAAGCAGTTCCAGGTCACCTTCGACTGTGAGCAACCCGAGCGCGTCGCCCGCTTCTGGTGCGAGGTGCTCGGGTACGTCGTGCCGTCACCGCCGAAGGGGTCCGCCACGTGGGAGGACTACGAGGGCTCGCGGCCCCCTGAGGATCGGGGCTCGTGGTTCGCGTGCGTCGACCCTTCCGGCGTCGGCCCGCGGCTCTACTTCCAGCGCGTTCCCGAGGGCAGGGTCGTCAAGAACCGGGTGCACCTGGACGTGCGGGCCGGCACCGGCCTCGTGGGTGACGAGCGTCTGGCCGTCCTGAAGGCCGAATGCGAGCGGCTGATCGCGCTCGGCGCGACGCATGTGCAGACACTGCTCGCCGACGACGAGAACGAGTCCTGCATCGCGATGCAGGACATCGAGGGCAACGAGTTTTGTCTCGACTGAACAACGGAATGGGATCGAGACCCGCGTCGGCGGCGCAGGTGATGTGACGTTCCTACGGGCGCGCGCCCTCCCTGTGGGGCCTCGGCTCCGTGGCGGAGGGCGGGCGCCGGACCCGGTGACTCCCAAGCCCGGAGCGGGAGTTCGGACCTCCGCACCTGTCCCGTCGGAACGCATCCCTCGAGCGGTTCTGGTTCAGCGCCCGGTCCGGACGCGGTCCGAGCCCTCGTGAACCCGAAGAAATTCCTGCTCACAGGCCTTCCGCGCGACCTCAGGGCTGCCTTATCTTCTCCATCCATGCCCCTTGCCGATGATCAGCGCGGCGGCCGTCTGCTCGCCGGCCTCGCATCCCTCACCACCGCGGTCGTACTCGCGGTTCTCTGTGCCGCCCTCGGCTTTGCCGACGGGACCGGACTGTTCGCGCCGGAGAACTGGCTGGACGCGGGTTTTGTACCCGGCAACGCCACGAGCCCCGCCTGGGCGACCGTGGTGTTCCTGCCCCTGCTGATCGCCGGCAGCGCGGTGGCCGTTCACCGGCTGGTGCGCGCCGCGGCTCCCGAGGCGAGGGCACGATGGGTCTTCGGCGGGGTCTGGTCGAGTCTGGTCCTGGTCGCGTTCCTGGCGAAGCTGGCCTACAGCGTGCTGCTGCTGGCGATCGCCGGACCGGGTGGCCTGCACATCTTCCCGACGGCCGGGGCGCTGCTCGCCGAGTGCGGTCTGACCGGCGCGAAGTACGCCGTTTTCGGGCCGCTGGTCGCGGGCTTGGCGGCGGCGTCGTACCGGATCGGCGTATGGCGCCTCCGCCGCACGGCCGCCAAGGCCGTCAACGTGGGTGAGGGTGCCGAGGCGGGCAGGAGTGCCGAGGGTGCCACGGCCGGCGAGGTCGGCGACGGTGACACCGCGGACGAGGGTGCCGGGGCGGGCGAGGGCGGCAAGCGCTCCGAGCGTCCCGCGGGGTCATCGCGTGCCGGTCTCGACCCGGTCGCCGGGTTCGCCTGGCTGCCGGCCGGTGCCGCCGTGGCGCTCCAGGCGGGGACCGGTGTGTTCGCCTGGGCGGCCGGACCGATACCCGGCGGCCTCGTGACGGCGACGCTTCTCAGCGGAGTCACGGCGGTTCTCGCCGGCATCGGGCTCTGGCGCCGGGTGGTGTCGCCCGGCCTGACCCGACCGCGTACCGGCGCGACGCTGTGGTCGCTCGCTACCACCCTCACCGCGGCGGGCGTGCTCGGATTCGTGCCCCTGTGGATTCTCGACGGGTGCCTGAACGGTTTCGGCGGGGAGCTGTTCCCGGTCGCGTCCGTCCTCGTACGGGTCGCGGAGGGCGTGACCGCGGGCGTGTGCGCGGGCGTCGTGTGCGTGCCCTGGGTCGCGGAACTGGCGTGGCGGCGCCGGACGGAGCCCTCGGCCGGTGGCGGTCTCGCCTGGGTCGTCCGATGGGCGCCGCCCGTCGCCGTGGCCGCCGTGTTCGCGCTCGCCGCCGGCACTCTGGCACCGGGGCCCGCGGTGGCCGCCGTCGGCGCGCAGACCCAGGTCGCGGGCCGCGACCGGAACGGGCTGCTGCCGCTGATGGTGCTGCGCGAGAACGGACAGGCCCCGGTGATCGGCGACAGCGAGGGGCGGCAGGTGCTGCTCCGCGGTGTGAACGTCAATCAGCTCATCGACTACGGACAGCCCGACCCGGCCAAGCCCACGGTGTGGCCGCTGAAGGACTCCGACTACGCCCAGATGGAACGGTACGGATTCGACGTCCAGCGCCTCGCCCTGTCCTGGTCGGCCCTGGAGCCGAAGCGGGGCGTCTTCGACGAGGCGTATCTGGCGCGGATCCGCACCGCGGTCGACCAGGCCGCCGCCCACGGCATCCACACCGTCCTCGACATCCACCAGGACACCTTCTCGAAGTACGTCAGCGCGGCGCCGGGAACGCGATGCCGCGCCAACGCCTCACCGGAGTTCGGAAACGACGGCGCCCCGAAGTGGGCGACCCGCACCGACGGAGCCAAGGCCTGCGGTTTCCTCGGGCGCGACCTCTCGCCCAATGTGCAGCAGGCGTTCACCAACCTCTACAACGACACCGACGACATCGGCACCGAGTTCGCCCGCATGTGGGGCCGCCTCGCCAAGATCTTCGCGGACGATCCCGCGGTCGCCGGCTACGACCTCCTCAACGAGCCCGGCCCCGGCGACGCACCGGGCGTGACCTCCTCGATCCTGCTCGGACGTCTCTACCAGCAGGCGATCGCCTCGATCCGGGCCGCGGAGTCGAAGGTGGCGGGCGGCTTCCACCACCTGGTGTACTTCGAGCCCTCGATCCTGTGGTCGGGACTTGGCTTCGACACCACCCCGCCGGCCGGGTTCGCCGACGACCCGCAGCTCGTCTTCTCGCCCCACCTGTACAGCGAGTCGATCACCATGGACCAGGGCCTGGGCGTCACGCTGACCTCGATCGAGCAGGGCTACGTCGCCGCCGAGCGCACCGCGCGGGCGTACGGGGCACCGCTGTGGTCGGGGGAGTGGGGATGGTTCGGTGAACCCGACGACTTCCGCTCCCGGTTCGACCGTTTCCTGGACCGGCAGAACTCCGATGCGCTGGGTTCGGCGATCTGGGTGTGGAAGAAGGCCTGCGGCGATCCGCAGAACGACCCCGAGGCCACCACCTCGGGCGGCGGTGTCGTGCTGTACACGTGCCCCGACGGCAAGCCGCTGGCGAGCCCGGCCTTCGAGACCACGGCGCTCTCCCAGGCGTATCCGCGCAGCGCTCCCGGCCGCCTGAGCTCTCTGCGGTCCTCCCGCACCGAGCGGGACCTGAGGCTGTCCGGCTCCGGGACGGGCACGCTGGACGTGTGGGTCCCCGGTTCGGGCCGCCCCGAGGCCAAGGGCAGCGGCCTCACCGGCATCCGGACGACGGAACAGCCCGGCGGCTGGCGCCTCACCGCGCACACCTCCGGTCACTACACCCTCCACGTGGCGTAGGAGCAGCCGTCGGCCGCCACGTGGTCATGTGACAGCCGTCGACCGCCAAGTGGTCATGTGACAGCCGGTCGGCCGCCCCATGGCCATGTGAGAGTCGTGGGGGGGGGCGGGCGGGGGGGGGGGGGGGGCGCGGGGGGCGACCGCCGCCCCCGGCGAGGGCGGGGAGCGCGGGGGCGGGGGGGCGGGGGCGC
>NZ_JBHYXD010000004.1:189870-218303 GCF_042751995.1 Streptomyces sp. NPDC059371
GCCGCCCGCGCGCCCCCGGGCGCCCCCCCCAGCCCGCCCGCGCGCGGGCGCGCCCGGCGCGCGCGGGGGCCGGGCGCCCCCACGTCACCAGGGCAACGCACGTTCGTCGGACGAGACGCCGGGCGGGGCTGACGCGGGGCGGACGCGGGACCGGACGCGCTCAGCCCGTGGTCCAGCGACGCAGTTTCTCGGGGTTGCGCATGACCCAGATGTGTCTGATCCGGTCGCCCGCGACCTCGAACGCGAGCACCGTCACGATGACGCCGTCCTGCTGGGCCACCAGGCCCGGCTGACCGTTGACGGTACGTTCCAGGAGCGTCATGCCGTCCCGCCTCCGGTCGGCGAGCCCGGCCCAGGCGTGCGCGATCCGCTCGCCGCCCTCGATGGGGTGCAGGAAGCTCTGGGCGAGACCGCCGCCGTCGGCGATCGCGGTGGCGTCGGGGTCGAGCAGGCCGATCAGGGCGTCGATGTCCTTGGCCTCCCACGCGTCCTTGAAGGCACTGACGACACCGGTGCTCCGGGCCGCCGGGCCCGCGGGCGGCCGGGCGGCCCGGACACGGCGACGGGCCGAGGAGGCGAGCTGACGGCAAGCCGCCGGCGTACGGCCGACGATCTCGGCCACTTCGGCGAACGAGTGGCAGAAGACATCGTGCAGGACGAACGCGACCCGCTCGGCCGGGGTCATCGATTCGAGCACGACCAGGAACGCCAGACTGACCGACTCGTCCAGGGTGACCCGGTCGGCCGGGTCGACGACGGATCCCCCCGGCCGCCCGCTGATCCACTCCGCGCGCCCGGGCAGCGGCTCGGGGATCCACTCACCCACGTAGGTCTCCCGCCGGACGCGTGCCGAGCCGAGCACGTTGAGGCAGACGCGACTGGCGACGGTCGTCAGCCACGCGCCGGGGGACTCGATGGCGTCCTGCTCCTGCCGGGACATGGTGTACCAGCGGGTGTACGTCTCCTGGACGGCGTCCTCGGCCTCGGTCAGGGAGCCCAGCAGCCGGTAGGCGAGATTGATCAGGTGGTGCCGCTCGCTCACGATCGCGTCCAGGCCCGGATCGGGCCGGCCCTGTCCTGGCTCGGATCGGGTGGTCATGGTGTCGACAACTCCCTCGGTCGCATCCGCTGTCACCCCTCCGACAAGACAGCGCACCGGAATGTGAGGCCGGAGCGGCACCTCACATTGCGCGGGCCTGTCTTGTCGAAGGGGTGACAGCGACACATGACTCATCATCCAGCGGACTGGAAGGCCGGAGACATCATGACTGCCTCGATCCCGGAGACCTCGGCGACCACGCAGACCCCGGAGACACGCGCGACCCCGAATACACCCGCGACCCCGAAGACACCCGCGACCCCGGAGCCTTCCTTCACCGCCCCGGCCACCG
This sequence comes from Streptomyces sp. NPDC059371, assembly GCF_042751995.1. NCBI lineage: Bacteria > Bacillati > Actinomycetota > Actinomycetes > Kitasatosporales > Streptomycetaceae > Streptomyces > Streptomyces sp. NPDC059371. The sequence continues at coordinate 191,262 of NZ_JBHYXD010000004.1, forward strand.
ACGAGCGACTGGAGCGGGTGGCCGCCGCGCTGAAGGAGAAGAACTTCGACGTCGAGATCCTCGACGACGCCACCGCGGCGCGGGCCCGCGTCAAGGACCTGATCCCCGAGGGAGCCGCCGTGTTCACCGTGGCCAGCGAGACCCTCCGGCTGTCCGGCATCGACGAGGACATCAACGACAGCGGGCGGTACGACTCCGTCAAAGCACGCGGAACGGCCATGGACCGGACGACCCGGATGGCCGAGATCTGGCGGATGCTCGCCTGCCCCGACGTCGTGGTGGGCAGCGTCGCCGCGGTCACCGAGACCGGCTCCCTGGTGGCCGCGTCCGCCAGCGGAAGCCAACTGCCCGCCTACGCGGGCGCCGCGCCCCGGGTGATCCTGCTGGTCGGAGCACAGAAGGTGGTGCCCGACCTGGACACCGCGCTGCGCCGCGTCGACGAGTACTGCGTGCCGCTGGAGGACGAGCGCGCCATGAAGGTCTACGGCGTGCCGAGCGCGCTCAATCGCCTTCTCGTCCTCAACGCGGAACCCCACCCGGGACGCACCACCGTCCTGCTGCTCCGGGAGGCCATCGGATTCTGAACCGCCGGGAGCCCACGGTTCGACGGTCACATGGTGCCCTCCGCCCCCGGGACGCCCAGGCGCTCGGCCCACTCCCGTTCCGGCGACCAGAGGTACGTGCCGCCGGAGGGGCCGGATCCTCCGCCGCCGGGGAGCCCCGGGCCGGATCCACCGCCGTCGCGGGCACCGCCGTTGCCGCCGGCCGCGACCGGCCGGTCGTCCCGGTCCGTGAGCCGGAACCCGACCGTGTAGGTCCGGGTGAACGAACCGTTGGCCGAGGTCACCCTGACGGTGCGGCTGGTGAACCGGGATTTGGTCGAGGAGAGGACCGACCCGCCGGCGGTCACCCGCACCCGCGCGCCGGACTCGGCCGGTACGGCGGAGACGGCCGGGATCCTCTTGTTCTTCGGCCAGTCGACGACGTACGTGGACACCTCCGGATCGAAGCCGTCGATCGGGACGCCGCCCACCTTGATCGCGCGGGCGTCGGCGACACTCGCCTTGGTGGCGTCCGCGAAGTCGGTCACCGTGACCGACCCGTCCGCGCCCACGACGACGTGTGCCGCCATGGCGGCCGCCAGGTTGATCCGCTGCCAGCTCGCTCCGCCGTCCGCGGTGAGGTCGAGCGGATACCCGGAGTCCGTCGCGGTCTGCTCCAGGATCTGGACGCGCTGCTCGGTGGTCAGGTCCGGGAAGGCGGTGATCAGCAGGGCCGCCGCGTCGGCCGGTGTCCTGAGCGTCTGCCCGGACTTCGCGACCTGGGAGAACCCGTAGGTGAGGCGCCGTGTGTACAGGCCGACGTCCTGCGTCGTGCTCAGGCCGGCGTAGGAGTCCCCCGCGCAGGCCGTGAGCGTGTCGCCGTACCCCTCCCGCGCGCACCGCGCGAGCAGCACGTTCTCGATCTCGGTGTGGGCCTGCATCAGCAGTTTCCGGAACTCGGGGTCCGCCCAACGGTGTGCCACGGTTGCCTGTCCCGTGATGCGGCCGCCCATGACGTCCAGGGGGTAGTGGAACCCGAGGACGACGCGGTTGTCCCCGTATTCCGAGGTGCGCGCGAGGATCGACGGTGCCAGTTCCGGCAGGAGCGTGGCGAGCACGGTCCCGGCTTCGTACCCGCCGTAGGTGTGGCCGCTCGGGTACGAGCCGCTGGTGGCGAGGCTGCTGTACGAGCCGTCCCGAGACTCGTGGACGGCACCGCCGTCACCGACGAACCCGAGCCGTACGTAAGGGCGTTGGTAGCCGTAGTGGTTCTTCGCCGCGTCGACCTCGTCGAGGCTCCTGGTGACACGGGAGAACAGTGCGCTCGTCTTGGGCAGCCGGCCGCCGTTCAGGGCGTCGCCGTAGATCCGGCCGAGCCGGGAGCCGAGGCCGTCGGCCATCGTGACGGTGGCGCTGTGTGTCGCGTCGACCTCGGCGCGGTCCACCTCCTTCTGTGTGGCGGCGTTGTTGATGGCCAGGGCCGTTCTGTCGTTCTCCGCCGTGGGTGAAGTGCCGTTCGGAACCTTGGTGTTGGTGCCGAGGATGTCGGTGTGCAGATCGTCGACACCGTTGAGCAGGTTGTCGAAGTAGTCGCTTCCGTCGCCGGTCTTCGGCCAACTGTCCGACGTGTAGGTCGCGTTCAGCGTGTCGTCCGGGAAGGGGGAGGGCTCGTACGCCGGGTCGGAGGACTCCGCAGCATCCGCCGCCGTCTCCGAGGCGCGCGCGACGGAGTCGGCCGAGGTTCCGGCCAGGGTGACCGCCGTGACCGTCGCCGTATGTGCCTTCGCCTTGCCGGCGGACGCGAGGAGGGTGGTGTTCGTCGTGGCGGGAACGTGTGCGGTGGTTCCGTCGTCGAGGGCCACGGTGTAGCCGATGACCGGGAATCCGCCGTCGCCGGCCGCCCGCCAGGTCACGCGGACCCGTTCGCCGTCGGTGATCACGCTCGTCACGGCCGGCTTCTGCGGCTTGCCGCCGCCGGTCACTACGGGGGCCGTGGCGGGGCTCGGCCGTGAGGTACCGACGGCGTTCACCGCCCGGACGCGCGCCGTGTACGACCTGCCGTACCGAAGCCAGGTGAACGTGGTGCGCCGGCTGTCCGGATCGTGGATCTCGACCTGGTGGCCGTCGTCGAGGGTGACCTTGTAGCCGGTGACCGGTGAGCCGCCGGTGTCCCCGGGGGCGGACCAGGCGACGGTCACGCTCGTGCCGGACGAGGTCGCCGACACGGCCGCGGGCGCGGCGGGCACCGCGTCGGGCCTGGTGGTGAGCGCGGCGCGCGCGTGGTCGAGCGCGGCGTACCGTGCCGTGAGGGTCTCGTCCGCGACCGCGGTCCTGGCCGCGGCGAGTGCCTCGGTGAACGCCGTCCACGACGTGTCCGTGTAGCGCGCGTCGTCGAGGCCCGACGCGGTCGCGACCAGGTCCTCCAGCCTCAGCCTCGGGAGCGGGATCAATTGCCTTGCGGCGAGGGTGAGACCGCGGGTCCGGGTGTCGACCTCGAGCTGGGTCACGGCGTCGGCTTCGGCGAGGGTGCGTGCGGCGGCGAGTTCGCGCCGGTACACACCGAAGTCGATCGTGTCGTAGCGCTCCGGGTGGGCGGAGAGATCCGCGTACTGGTCGATCGCTTTGCGCAGGGCGGACTTGTCCGTGACGGCGGGCGTCTCGACATGGGTGAAGGTGATCCGCCCCAGGTTCGCGACATACGGGTGTGAGGAGTCCGGGGTGGTCACCAGCCGCAGATGGACGGCGTGCGTGCCGGTGATCGTCTTCGGCAGGGTCAGGCTCGTCGTCCCTCCCGACGACCAGGCGGCACCCGTGACCGGCAGGGGGACGGTCGCGTACGGCGTTCCGGGGGCGGCCGCGTCGAAGGAGTCCAGGTAGAGCTGGATGGCCGAACCGGTGCCGCAGCGGGCGGAGTTGTTGACATACGTGATCGTGACGGTGCTCTTCGCGGAGCCGCCGAAGTCGAGGTCGCCGTAGTCGAGCCAGGCTCCGTCGTAGGTGCCGCCGAGGTCGGTGGTGGATCCCGCGCCGGTCCAGCCGGCCGGCTCGCTCTTGAGCCCGCCGCCGCTGTTGGAGCGGAACGCGGTTGCGTCGAACGCCAAGGGCGCGTCGGCTTCCTGAGTGAGTGTCAGCGCGTAGACGTTGGCGACGTAGGGCTGCGAGGCCGTCTGAGTACTGGAGACGAAGTCGGCGTACACGTCCTGGACGCCGCTGAAGAGGCCCGGATCGAGCCGCACGGTCGTGGTGGCGACGGTTCCCCAGCCCGATCCGCTGTAGTCGAGCGGGATGTCGACCCTCTTCGGGCCGTCCTTCGAGCCGAGGTGCAACTCGATGTGCGAGTCCGACGCCGCGCGCGACCGGGGCTTGTCGTAGCGGACGGTGACCGTGTCGGCCCCGTCGCGGAGGTCGGTGTCCTTCCACTCGGCCCACGCACCATCGGTCGTGTTCTCGAAGATGCCGTTCGCGAGGTCGAGCGGGAGCGAACCGCCGCCGGTCGTCGTGCTGTCGGGTGCGGTCAGCGTAGCGAGCGTCGTCGTGGAGGACGAGGAGGCCTCGTACGGAGAGAACTGGAACCAGTCGAAGTTCGACACCCACTGCTGTCCGGACGGTGCGTGGAAGACGAACGTCGCGCTCGACGCGCCCAGCAGGGCGTCCGGGTCGGTGACGGCCGCCCGCACCGTGTTGTAGTACTGCCAGCCGCCGGTTCCGGGGAGCTGGACGGTCGCGACGACGGGGCCGTCGGCGGCGCCGGCGTGGATGTCGACGCTGCTCGGTTTCGCCGTGGTGGCCTGCGCGTTGGCGTAGCGGACCGAGACGCTGCGCGGCGCGACCCCGCCGAAGTCCAGCCTGCTGAACCGCTCCCACGCCCCCTCGGTGACGCCGCCGAGGTCGCCGTCGGAGTTGTTCCGCTCGCTGACGAGGCTGGGGCCCTCCTTCTGGTCGGGGTCCTCGGCCTGCAGGACGGCGTAGCCGCCCTCGTCGATGGTGAGCGCGTCGGCGGCGGAGCGCAGCGCGTCGTCCGCCGCCATGATCGTGCCCGTCGCGGAGGTGATGTCCCCGAGGACGGTCCGCGCCCGCTCCAGCGCGGCCCGGAACACCGTCCACGAGCCGTCGGAGTAGTTGCCGGTGCGCACCAGAGAGGCCTGGTCGACGAGTGCGCCGAGCGCCTCGCGATGCACCGCGGCGGCGGAGAGGACGAGCGGGTCGGTCGGCGATATCCCGGTGCCGCGCACCGTCGCGGCCCGGACGCCGTTGGCGAAGGCCGCGTCCTGGAACGTGATGCCGAGGCGGGCGTCGGCCTGTGTGCCGCCGCTCAGTGACAGCGTCGCCGTACGCGAGCCGCTGACGCGGAGATCCGCCGTGACTCCGCCCGGCAGGCCCGTCACGGTCGCCGCGCCCGTCCTGGTCAGGCTGGTGCCCCTGCGGGCGGCGAACTCCGCGGGCCCGGACAGGGTGAGCTTCACAGCGCCGTCGACGGTGCCGTCCTCCCGCGTGTCCACGGTGCCGGGGTCGGCGGTGACGACCGTGTCGCCCCGGCCCGCTCCCGTGCCGCCGCCACCAGTGTCACCCGCGTCGGTGTTCAGCGAGTAGGCGGGCTTCGTCCTCGCGCCCCACGGGGAGGGTTTGGAGCCCATGGTGAATTCCAGGGTCCCGCCCGAGACGATCTGCGAGTAGTCGAGCCAAGTGTCGCCGAAACGCTTGCCGTTGAGGGTCGCGCTCTGCACGTAGTAGCTGTCGGGCGACACCCCGTCGGCCTTCACCGTGAACCGGGCGCCGTTCGCGTAGCGGATCGTCGTGGAGTCGAAGAACGGGCTGCCGATCTGGAATTGGCTGGAACCGGCGGTCACCGGGAACAGGCCCAGCGCGGCGCCGACGAACATCGTCGACATGGTGCCGGCGTCGTTGTCCATGGTCGGCAGGAAGCCCTTGGGGGAGAGCTTGTAGACCTGGGTCCTGACAGGCGGGCGGAACTCGCCGCCGGAGCTGGGGGCTTCGTTCGAGGAACCGGTCGCGATGTAGCGGTTCCAGGTCGTGCCGGTGTAGATCGCGCGCACCCACTTCTGCGTCAGGCTCGGCTCACCGACGTAGTTGAAGAGGTACGGGGCCTGCAGGTCGATCTCGTTCGCGTTGGAGTGCAGCATGGCCGAGCCGTCGTCGGCGCCGGAGTCCTCGCCGAACATGTGCTCCACGGCGGCCTTGCCCGCCTTCGCGCCGCCCATGGCCTCGATGAGGCCGCCCATGTCGTAGGCGTCGTACCAGTGGTACTGCCAGAGCGTGCCCTGGTAGAGGCCCGCCGCCTCGAACCTCTCGTAGTCCGCGCTCTGCCAGTCGCCGCTCGCGGCGCGCGGGGTGAGCAGACCGACCCCGGTGCCGTCGGCCGCGGTCCAGGCGCCGGACTTCACGAGGTTGTCGATCGCCATGGTCGACTGCGTGCGCAGTTTTGCAGCGTCGGCCTTCCTGCCGAGCGCGTCGGCGATGACGGAGAGCGCCCACTGGTCGTAGCCGCGCTGGACGGTCGTACCGGGATCCCCGGTGACGTAACCCTGGCGCAGTTGCGCCCCCGTGTAGTACCCGGCGTACGACAGCAGCGCGGGATAGGCCTCGTCGAGCCGGTCGAAGTCCTTGTAGCCCTTGGACAGCGCGTCGGCGACGAGCACGGCCGAGCGTTCCCAGCGCACGGTCGGGACCGAGTGGGTGAGACTGCCGAGGCTCTTGCCGGCGGTGTGCGCGTCGGCGAAGAGTTCGACGAGCGACTGCACCATGTCCCGGTAGGTGGACGGGTCGATGTACGCCTCGACGGAGTACTTGCGGAAGTCGTCCCAGGTGGACCAACCGTCGTAGTACGTAAAGCCGTTCGTCTTGTGCACCGCCCCGTCCACGCCGCGGTACGTCCCGCTGGTGCTGGTGGCGTTCACCGGCAGCGCGTACATGCGGTAGAGGTGCGTGTAGAACTCCTTGGTCAGGGTCGACCCGGGATCGGACTGCGCGGAGGCCTGTACGTCGACGGCCCCGAGCGCACGGTTCCAGTCGGCCCGCGTCCGCGCGCGCGCCTGGTCGAAGGTGAGGTGGCCGACTTCGCCGAGCTGGTCGGTCGCGGCCTGTTCGGCGCTGATCGGTGACAGGGTGACGCGCAGTTCGATGTCGTCCCCGGCGGCCGGGTCGAACGCGAGGACGGCGCCGGTGTCCTTGCCGTCCTGTGCGGTGGCGTCGCTCAGCTTGCCGTCGTTGCCCCAGCTCTTGAGGGAGGCCACGGGGACGTTCGTGGTGGCGTGGTAGAAGAGCTGGTACGAGGCGCCGTTGAAGGACCCCGCGATGAGCCCGCTGATCGAGGCGGTCCCGTCCGGGAGCGTCGTCGCCTTCAGGGTCGAGCGGGTACGGCTGGTGAAGTTGTTCGCCAGGTCGAGGACGAGTTCGGGGTCCGACCCGGAAGGGAAGCCGTACCGTTCCAGCGCCGTGCGGGTCGTCGCGGTCACCTCTGCCTTGATGGTGCCGGAGTCCCGCGTCACCGACGAGGCGGTTCCGGACATGGCTCCGAGCCCCACCTGGTAGGAGCCGGGTGTCGCGCTCTCGTCGTCGTGGCTGTACGTGTGCGCGTACGTGCTGGGCGAGGGGCGCTTGTCGTACCGGACGGACGTCGGGACGACGAGCAGGTCACCACCGCCTCCCGAGCCGCCGACGCCGTCGAGGTCCGTGGCCGTGAATCCGGCGATGTGGTCCTCGTCGTAGTCGTACCCGGAGTGGTTCCGGTCCGGCGTGGTCATCGGGTTGACCTTGGCCAGACCGTGCGGCGCCTGGGCTCCCGGCAGGTCGTTGCCGTCGTCGCCCGCGGTCGATACGAAGGGGTCGACGAGCTTCGTGTAGTCCGTGCCGTCCGATGCCCCGCCGGACGACGTTGCCGTGACGGGGAAGGGCACCGCGGCAGCCGTACCGCCGACGGGCGCGGCGAGGGCGAGCGCCCCGGTGAGCAGTGCGACGACTGTCGCGCGCAACGGCCGACGGCTGCTTCGGGCGGTCCCCGGAAGGATCACACGGGGCACGGGGGGACGGGATCTGTTGGGCACGTAACCTCTCCAGCGTCGCTCGTACGCACGCACGGTCCGGCGGGCCTCACCGGGAGACAACGTTGTCAGCCCGGGGCACCGGGCGTGCGACCCAGAGTGAGACGGCGGTGGACACACAGAATTGCACTCCTGCGCCGGATTGCACCCTGTCGTGTCCACGACCGCTCGCAATCAGACACGGGCAAGGCGTACGGCGGGCGAACGACGTGCGTACGGTGAGCGCGTACCGGACGCGGTGAAGGCGACGGCCGGGGGAGCGGCACGGCCGGGCTGCGCCCAACTGGCCTCAGTCGTAACGGAGTTTCATCCAGGAGCAGGGGCTTGTCGGGTCCGTGAGCGCGGCCTCGAGGGTCGGGAGGACCGTGACAGCGGCATGGTCACCGGAGTGCGGGTGGTAGAAGACGTCCGCCTCGCTCCGAGGGTTGTGCGGCTGGATCTCCGGGGCTCCGTCACCCCGGCACTCGACGCCGCTCCTGGCGTGGCAGAGTATGTGTGTGCCCACCACTGATGCCGCCCGTGCCGCCGACGCCGTCGATGTCTCCCGCGCCGTGAACGCGGCCGAGGCCGCCCATGACGAGCCCGGTCACCTCATCGACCTGCGCAGCGACACCGTCACCCGGCCCGGCCCGGCGATGCGCCGGGCGATGGCCGAGGCCGAGGTCGGCGACGACGTCTTCGGTGACGATCCCACCGTCAACGCGCTGCAGGAGCGGATCGCCGGGCTGCTCGGATTCGAGTCCGCGATGTTCGTCTCCTCGGGCACGCAGAGCAACCTCTGCGCTCTGCTGACCCACTGTGGCCGCGGAGACGAGTACATCGCCGGCCAGATGGCCCACATGTACCGGTGGGAGGGCGGTGGCGCCGCCGTACTCGGAGGCATTCAGCCTCAGCCGCTGCCGCATCGGGCGGACGGGACGCTGGACCCCCTGGACATCGCGGCGGCCGTGAAGCCGGACGACGCGCACTTCGCCCGCACGCGCCTGCTCTGCCTGGAGAACACCATCGGTGGGCGCGCCGTATCGATGGACTACCTGAAGACCGCCACGCACGTGGCCCGCGAGCACGGACTCGCCACACACCTGGACGGGGCGCGGCTGTTCAACGCCGCGGTGGCCGGCGGGGGCGATCCGTACGAGCGGGCACGGCTGATCGCCGGCCACTTCGACAGCGTGTCGGTCTGCTTCAGCAAGGGCCTGGGCGCGCCGGTCGGCTCGGCGCTCGTCGGATCGCGGGAGTTCGTGGCCGAGGCGCGGCGCTGGCGCAAGGTCCTGGGCGGCGGGATGCGGCAGGCCGGCGTCCTGGCGGCCGCGGCACTCCACGCGCTCGACCACCATGTGACCCGGCTCGCCGACGACCACGCACACGCCGCGCTGTTCGCCGAGAGCCTGAAGGACGTGGACGGCCTGACGATGGAGCCCAGCGGGACCAACATGGTCTTCGCGGCTTCCGCCCCCGGAGTCGAGACCGACGAGGTGCGCGACCGACTGGCCCGTCGTGGCCTGCTGTGCGCGGGATACCCGGGCCAACTGCGGTTCGTGTTCCACCTGGACGTGACACGCGCCGACACGGAACGCGCGGTGCGGATCGTGCGCGAGACCATGTCGGAGATGGCGACAGGCTGATGCCCACGCGCTGAGGTGGGTGCGGTCAGCCCCACCGGCCCCGGCCATGTGTGACTGAGGTGCGTGCGTCATCCACCGGGCCCGGCCCTATGCGACCGAGGTGCGTGCGTCAGCCCACCAGCCATGTGTGACTGTGAGGTCCGTGCGTCAGTCCACCGGCCAGGTGTGGACCGGTGCGTTGAGGTGCATGTAGTCGATGTACTGCCGGGTCATGCGCCGCAGGGCCTCGTGACGGCCGCAGTGGTCCGTCGCCTCGAAGCGGTGCAGCATCTCCTTCTGCCAGACCGCTCCGTTGCGCGCGGTGACACACCGCTGCTCGATGATGCCGAGCAGCGGCTCCCGCCAGGCCTCGTCCATGCCCGTGAGCTCCAGGCCCTTGTGGGCGAGTGGCAGCAGCCGCCGCAGGACGAGTTCGGGTGCCGGCACCTCACCCACACCGGGCCAGTACAGGCGGGCGTCGATCCCGTGCCGCGCCGCGGTGTGCAGGTTGTCCTCGGCGGCCGAGAAGGACATCCGCGACCACACCGGCCGGTCCTCCTCCACCAGCGCGCGGGTCAGACCGTAGTAGAAGGCGCCGTTGGCGAGGGTGTCGGCGACCGTCGGGCCCGCGGGCAGCACGCGGTTCTCCACCCTCAGGTGCGGCCTGCCCTGGGAGACGGCGTAGACGGGACGGTTCCACCGGTAGATCGTGCCGTTGTGCAGGGTGAGTTCGGCCAGCTCCGGTGTGTCCCCGCGCTCCAGCGTCTGCGTCGGATCCTGGTCCTCGCACAGGGGCAGCAGAGCCGGAAAGTAGCGGACGTTCTCCTCGAAGAGATCGAAGACGCTGTTGATCCACCGCTCGCCGAACCACACCCGGGGCCGTACGCCCTGCGCCTTGATCTCCTGCGGGCGGGTGTCCGTCGCCTGCTCGAAGAGCGGGATACGGGTCTCGTGCGCCAGCTCTTTCCCGAACAGGAAGGGCGAGTTGGCCGCCAGTGCGACCTGGACCCCGGCGATCGCCTGCGCCGCGTTCCAGTAGTCGGCGAACTGCTCAGGAGACACCTGGAGATGGAACTGCGTACTCGTGCACGCGGCCTCCGGCGTGATGGTGTCCGCATAGGTCCGCAGCCGGTCGACCCCGTCCACCTCGATGAGCAGATCCTCGCCGCGCGCCGCGAAGACCTGCTCGTTGATCAGCCGGTAGCGGGCGTTCTCCGACAGGGCCTCCGGTCCGACGTCCGACTCCCGCAGGGTGGGCAGGATGCCGATCATGATCAGATGGACGCCGATCGTCCTGGCACGCTCGTCCGCGTGGTTCAGGGCGGCGCGGATCTCCTGCTCCCAGGCGTCGGGGCCACCCGCGACCAGCCGCCGGGGCGGAATGTTGATCTCCAGATTGAACCGGCCCAGCTCGGTGTCCCAGGCGGGATCCGCGATCGCGTCGAGCACATCGGCGTTCCGCATCGTCGGCTCGGCCTCGGTGTCCGTCAGGTTCAGCTCAATCTCCAGGCCCACCCGAGGCCGCTCCACGTCGAACCGGGACTCCCGCAGCATCTGTGCGAAGGCGTCGAGACACTCCTGCATCTTGATCCGGTACTGGCGCCGGTCCTCGCGGGTGAAGACCAGTGCCGGAACGTCGCGTCCCATCGGCCCTCCCGGTGGCCCACGGATACCTCTTCCATCCAGCGTCGCACCATGGGACGGGTCTGACCATGTGGAGGGCCCTGGGCACCATCGCGGGAGCCGATGCCGGATCTCTCACGTGGTGACCGTGCCCATCCGAAAGGTGACCGACGTCGTGATCGACCGTGCCCATCCGAAAGGTGACCGACGTCGTGATCGACCGTGCCCATCCGAAAGGTGACCGACGTCGTGATCGACCGTGCCGATCCGAAAGGTGACCGGCATCGTGATCATCCGTTCCGCCCGAGCGGTGCACCGCCGAGCGCATGCCTCGCTCCACCCGGCGCCTCGTCACCCGCCGGCACCTCCGACAGGTGGTCGCATGAGGTCGAGGCTGTCGCCCCACGCGTCCAGCACCTCGTCGTGTCCGGCCGCGCGGGCCGTCTTCTCGACGAGGGCGAACAGGTGCTGTTGCGCGGATACGTCACCCGTGGCCGAGACACGCTCCACGGCACGGAGCAGCGCGTCGGTGTCCCAGCCCGGCAGCGGGTGCCGGGCGAGCTCCCACTCCAGATACTTGTTGTACGGACGGGGACGGCGGTCGAGCGCGAAGAGCAGCTCCAGCAGGAACCGCATGCTGTCGGCCGCGTCGAGACGGGCGGCGAGAGCCAGGCCGTCCCGGTGGTTCTTGACGGAGCGGCAGAGGGAGTTGGCGTACGCGTCGAGCCACGCGGCGGAATCGCGGTACGCCTCATCGGCGTTCAGCCGTGCCCGGTCGGCGAGGATGCGGGCGATGTCTCCGTCGAGCCGGTCGAGCACGATCCGGGCACGGGCGAGGGCGTAGCGCTCCCAATCCGGCATCCCGGCTCCACGGAACTCGCTGAGCGTGACGACGACGAGGTCGAGTCCGGGACCCCGGTGGCCGGCGAACCGCGGCGGACCGTTTTCGGTGTCGTCGGCGACGACCACGTACAGGTCGTGGTCCGAGTACGGGGTGATCATGCCGTCGTGGGCCTGGGACCCCTTGAGGACGAGGCCGACGACGGCTGGATCAGCGGCGGCGAGCTCGATGAACGCGTCGTAGGAGAAGGGCTGTTGCGCATTCATGGAGCGGATCTCCAGGGGGGTGATGCCGGGTACGCCTGCCGGGGCGCCCCCGTGACGAGCCGCCCCGTACCGCCCGCTGCTGCACACGACTGCACTCGACTGCACACTGCTGCCACCTGGAAGATCAACGCACGACGTGACTCCAACGCCCGGTCAGACGGTGATGACGACCTTCGAGCGCGCGTGCTCGCCTTCGAGGTACCGGATGGCTTCGGGTGCTTCGCTCAACGGGTAGGTGCGGTCGATGGCAGGGGTGAGTTTCCCGGAGTCGGCGAGCTCTCTCAGAGTCGCCAGGTTCTCCTTGCCCGGTGTCGCCGTGAGGACGAGGAGCCGGTGGCGGGCGAAGCGTGACATCACCTGCCCCTTGACGAGGAGAGCCATCGGTCCGATGACGCTCCCGCCTTCGAATACGCCCCCACCGGACAGAACGAGTGTCCCTGTGGGTTTCAGCGCGTGGCGCAACTCGGCCAGCGAGTGATTCCCCACCAGGTCGAACACGACGTCGTACCGCAGTCCGTTCCGGGTGAAGTCCGCCTGGGCGTAGTCGATGACGTGATCCGCGCCCAGTGACCGGACCAGTTCCGTGTTCCTCGCACTGCATACACCGGTCACCTTCGCGCCGAACGCCTTGGCGATCTGTACCGCGAAGGTGCCCACCCCGCCTGACGCACCATTGATCAGTACTTCCTGCCCCGGGCCCACCTGACCGAGGTCACGCAGTCCCATCAGCGCGGTGTTCCCCGCGAGCGGGAGCGCGGCCGCCTGCTCGAACGACAGCGCGGCCGGTTTCGGCTCCACCACGTCGTCCCGGGCACAGACGTACTCGGCGAACGCGCCCTCCACCTCGCCGAACACCTCGTCGCCGGGGCGGAACCGACGCACGGCCTTCCCCACCGCTTCGACCCGGCCCGCGAAGTCCGTGCCCCGGATCTTCGTCTTCGGGCCGCTCATCCCGAGCGCCAGGCGTGCCAGGTACGGATCGCCCCGCATGAGGTGCCAGTCCCGGGCGTTGACCGAGGCCGCGTGGACGCGCACCAGGACCTCGTGGTCGGCGACCGCCGGCGTATCGACCTCTCTGAGTTCCAGGACGTCGGGGGAGCCGTACCGGTCCTGGGCGATCGCCTTCATCGGGCCTCCGTAGCGCACGGGTTCGGTGCGGAATGAATCGGTGGACCGGAAGTTCAGCCCCACCTACGATGGTAGGCAAGCCGCCGCGGCGCGGGTATCGGGGCGAATCCCTAGGTGACGCCCGGATGGTTGTACGGGTCAGCCGCCCTGGCCGGCGCTTCCGATCGGGCCGACCTTCACCGGGTCGCCGGATCCGTCCGTGACGGGCAGGGTGGCGCCGCCCGGCCAGTCGAGGGTGACCGTCTTGGTCTCGTTCGGCGGGGTCACCAGCAGGCCCGTGATGCGGACGCCGGAGCCGCCGGTCTTGTTGAGCGGGTAGGTGACGGCGAAGGCGATCGACTGCCCGTTCTTGAGAATGCTCTGTCCGGCCGACGCACCGGTGCGCTTCGCGGACACCGTTCCCGAATTCGTCTTCAGGTCGACGCCCGCGTAGCCGGAAATCGCGCAGTCCCGGCCGCCGCCGTTCTTGAATTCCACCACGACGTTGCCGTCGGGGTCGCCGTCGATGGTGTCGTCCTTCGCGGTGACCTCCAACTCGTCGGTGTGGCACCGTTCGACCTTGCCGCTCGCGTCGGCGCCGGTCCCGGCGCTCGAGCCCTTTCCGGTCGAGCCCTTTCCGGTACCCGACCCGCCGTTCTGATCCGAGCCGCCCGAGGTCGAACCGCTGCCCTGGTCCGAACCGCTCGAACTCGAACCGCCGCCCTGCGCGGACTCATGGGACCCGGCGGACGGTGCGCTCTTTCCCGTACCGTCGTCCCCGTTCTGGCAGGCCGTGAGCGAGAGGCCTGCGGCGACGGCCAGGGCGGCGAAGGTGAGCTTGTGAACGCGCATCGATTCTTCCTTGGTCTGGGTTGGTGGTGCCGGCTGCTCGGTAGCGGCGAGCGTTTCCGAGCACCAAGAGCGACCCGGCCCCAGCAGTCGTTCCGCCCAACCGCCGTGTAGTACACCCCTGTTACACGCCCAGTCGAACGCGAAGCGCACATCCACAGGCACACCCCGGTGCCCGCACCGCCGACCGGCCCCCACGCCCCTGCCCAGGGCCGCGGCCCGCTGGGACCGACCTGTGACTTGGCGGACTTGACGCGGACGGAAGCGCCTGGCCCGGACATGGCGTCCACGCCCGTCGTGGAACAATCGCATCCCTGACGTCGGCGCGAGGGGTGACGCGATGTGCGGCTCTGGGCTCATGACCGCGGGCGGCCGCGAGTGAACCCCGCACGTGACCTGGTGGTCGGCTATGTCAATGCTCTCGGCGTCGCCGGGGAGGCCGTCCGGGCGGCGATGCCCTCGCTCGTACGACTGGTGGACATCCTCGGCTGGTCCGGTCGCGCCAGATCGTCCGGCGCGGCGAAGCGAGTGGCTACGAGTACCAGGTGCATGGGGCAGGGTGCCGGTTCACGGCCCAGGACGGCAGCGAGGTCGACGTGGACTTCGCAGCCGACGGGACGGAGATCTTCGACCTCTGGCGACTGCGCTGGTACGGGCAGAGCTTGCCCGTGCCTCTGACCCCCACCTCGGATGAATTGCGAGCGGCGGTGAAGGCGCTGGGGCCCTTGCTGACCGAGGTACAGCCAGGGTGGTTCACCGTGCCCCGAGGCCCGGCGGCCGTCGGCGAAGTGTCCTCGCCGCGAGGCAGGGTCGGCGACCATGGCTGACCTGCGTCTCGTCTGGACCCTGAGCGGACACGGCTGGGCCGAGTGCACGGTGGCCGATGCTCAAGCTGAGGCCGAAACCACCGCTTCCGACATCACGACAGCTCCGGAAGACCTGCTGACAGCCGTGACGCGCCTGCTCACCGGGGAGGGGGAGACCCGTGCACAGTTCGAGGCGGAGCCGACTGCCTACCGCTGGATCTTCTTCCGTGAAGGTAACGACGTCTGGATTCGTGTGCTGGAACTGCCGGACGGCGGCAAGCATGACAACGCGGGCACTGAGATCTGGTCGAGTTGGCAGTCCCTCGAAGCCGTCGCCCAGGCGGTGATTCGGTGCTTCGACGAGGTGATGAGGGAGTACGGCGTCAGCGGATACCGAGGCAAATGGGGCGAACACTTTCCCGCCCTTGAACTCGAAGCCCTCAGGCGTGCATGGCGTGACAAGTAACCGGTGCAACCCTTCGGCATCGGCGGGAGTCTAGCGACCGAAGGATGTTTCCCCTGGAAGACACCGTCCGTTCGCCCGCGTCGCAGTAAGAGGATTCCTCCATGCCGATACCCCCGCGCAGCCGTCGCGCCTCCCGTGCCGCTGTCGCCGTCCTCGGCGCCGCCGGCCTGATCGTGCTGGGCGCGGCTCCCGCCGCCTTCGGCGATGAGACCGCGTCCGAATTGGTCGTCGGAGGTCTCAGGCCGATCGACGGGGTGAAGCCGGGAAACACCTTCGATGTGCCGGTCACCGTGGGGAACAAGGGCACTGAGGCAGCCGAGAAGGTGTGGGTCTCCTACGGCGTCACCCGGGGACTCGACTTCGCGGAGATTCCCTCCAACTGCCGTGTACAGCATGTCCGGTCCTACGACGAGATGCCCGAGAGGTGGATCGCGGCGTGTGAGTTCGACCAGGCGGTGGCACCGGGCGCCGTCTACACGACCGACAAGCCCATCCGCGTCAAGGTATTGGACCGCGCGCTCAACGAAGAGCTGCGCGCGCGGGTCGGGGACGCAGATCCCGGGGTCGACGAGAACGGCTACCCGCCGGTGACCGGAACCGCACCGGCGCTGAAACTGGTCGAGGGACAGGCCGGGGGCGAGGGGTCCGCGCGAGTCGTCGATGTGCCCGTCACCGCCGTCAACACGGCCGACTACCAGGTGACAGGGGCCGCGTTGAAGGGGCGCGTCGGTGACACGGTGACGATGAAGGCGACGTTCACCAACGCCGGGCCCGCCTGGGTTCAGCCCAGGCCGGGTGACCGGTCCGTCAGTGTCGTGATCACGCTTCCCGCCGGGACATCGGTCGTCAAGCGGGGCCAGTTCTGCAAGGCCAAGGGCAAGACGTACGTCTGCGGCATGCGGTCGCTGGACGAGGGCCGCGGAGAGACCTACACATTCGAGCTGAAGATCGACGAGCGAGTGGCGGGTGCCAGGGGCTCGGTGGCGCTGAGCACCGAACCGCGGCCGTTCGACCACGACAAGGCCAACGACAAGGCCGACATCACGTTGGATGTCACGGGCGGGGGGTCGACCGGTTCGACGGGCGGCTCGACCGGATCGACGGGTAGCTCGACCAGCGGCTCGGGCGGCACGACCGGCGGCTCGACCAGTGGCTCGGCCGGCGGGTCGTCGTCGACCGGCGGCAACGGGTCGGCGACGAACGGCGGCAACCTGGCGGAGACCGGCTCCTCGACGCTGCCGATCACGGGCGCGGCTGCCGCGGCGCTGGTCACGGGTGCGGGCACGCTCCTTGTCGTGCGCCGCCGCCGGGCCCAGAACCTGAGCTGACGACTGTCCGAGGCTAGCGGTGGTATCCACCCCCCGGTGGTATCCACCCCGGGCCACATGCCGCGCTCC
This sequence comes from Streptomyces sp. NPDC059371, assembly GCF_042751995.1. Lineage (NCBI taxonomy): Bacteria > Bacillati > Actinomycetota > Actinomycetes > Kitasatosporales > Streptomycetaceae > Streptomyces > Streptomyces sp. NPDC059371. Next base: position 207,821 of record NZ_JBHYXD010000004.1, read on the forward strand.
GCGCGAAGGCGGCATGTGGCGATCGGCTCAGCGACACCACCCGGGTGAGCGACGGTGCGGCACGAGCGGTTGCGCGGTTCCTACGGTCATGTCTGAACCCGCCGGAACACATGCGAAGGAACGATCCGTGAACCGCACAGTCGCCAGGGCCGCCGCACTGCTCGTCTCCGCCCTCGTCGCCCTTCCCGGCACCGCCGCGGCCGCAGCCGACGAGGGTGACGGCCCGCTGATCGTCATCAACAACGTGTACCAGCGCGCGGACGGCGACATCTTCAACGTCGGCCACGACAACGTCGTCGGCTCCGGAAACGGGAACGGCGCCCAGCCCTCGGGGGTCGGAGCCCCGGGCGTGAGCGAAGCGGCGGTGCGCATCAAGACGGGCGCCCGCCTGCCGTTCTCCGGAGTGCGGCTCGTCTCGCGGGAGGGCAGCGGGGAGTACCCCAGCGCCCTCTACCCGAACTACGCCGCCGTCGTTCCGATCGACGGCTCCTCCACGGTCGTGTACCGGTCGGAGGGCGGGGCCGGGCAGGTCCGCGTCACCGCGACCGTCGACGCGGGCGGCAGGGCCCTGCCGAACTGCGCCGCAGACGGCAACCTGGACTGCCGTGTCGACTACGACGGGCAGGGCCAGTACGTCGTCATCGACGGCCACTGACGGAGCGAGCGAAGACGGCGGCGGGAACGAGTCTTCCGACCCTGCCGGGATTGGCCCCGCCGCACCGGCCTGCCTGGAATGGCCCCCCGCACCGGCCCTACCGGGAATGGCCTCACCGCACCGGCCCTGTAGGGAATCGCCCTGCCGCACCGGCTGCGCCGAGAACGGCTCCGCCGCACCGGTCGCCGCGTCACCCAACAGCCGTGCAGCCGATCATCTCCCCCCCGTTGCACCGAGGAGAACGCCCATGGAGCCCGACATCGCGAGTGCGGTCTCGTCGACCGGTACGACGCGCAGGACGGCCATCCGGGGAGTGATGGCCGCGAGCCTGGCCGCCGGGCTGGGCGTCCGGCCGTCCCCGGCGGGAGCAGTGGGAGCAGTGGGAGCAGCGGAAGCGGAGGAAGCGGGGAAGGCGGCGGAAGCGGCGGCGGACGGATGGCAAGGGTTCGCCGCCCGGGTACGGGCCGAGTTCACCGCCATGGGCCTGGCAGGCGCGGCCGTCGCCGTGGTCAGCGGGGACCGCGTACTGCTGACCCTGCCGCTCGGCGTCCGCGACATCGAAAGCCGCGCGCCGGTCACCCCGTCGACCCGCTTCCTCGTCGCCTCGACGACCAAGTCGATGACCTCGCTGCTCGCCGCGACGTACGTCGACCGGCGGCAACTGGCCTGGGATCAGCGGGCCGTCGAGGCCTGGCCAGGCTTCACAGCGCCGACCGACCGGCTCACGCGCTCCCTGAGGGTCCGCGACCTGTTCGGCATGGCCACCGGCATCGACGAGCCGCCCGCCCTGTCCGGCCTCCACGAGGGAGACCCGACAGCCCCTGAGCTGCTCCGATCCCTGGTCACCCTCCCGGTCGTGGCACCCCCCGACACCACCTACCACTACAACAACACGGTCTACTCCGTGGGCGGTTTCGTTCCGCTGCTCGCCTCCGGCGTGACGGGTGACGCCCTGACTGGCACGTTCGCCGACGAGATGCGGGGCCGGGTGTACGGGCCGACGGGCATGGCCGGCGCCCGGATCGCGGACGACCCCCGGGGACTGGTCACCGACTTCATGCGCGGCTACGTACCGGACCTCACCGGCGCCAACAGGCCGCTCGCCTACGGGCCGGTCGGCAGCTACGCCCCCGCCGGCGGCACGCTCGCCTCACTCGACGACATGGCCGCGTACGTCCGCATGCAACTGCGGCGCGGTGTCTCCGTGGACGGCCGCCGTGTGGTGTCGGCCAGGAATCTCGCCGAGTGCTGGAAGCCCCACATCCCGGTCCCCGTGTCGCCCGTGTTCGACCCGGACGTCACCGCGTCCGGCTACGGAATGGGCTGGATCCACAACCGCTTCCGTGACGGCACCTCGCTGATCTGGCACAACGGCGGAATCGACGGCTTCACCTCGTACATCGGGTTCCTGCCCGAACGCGACCTCGGACTGGTCGTGCTCAACGCGATGAACCCGACCCCGACCGGACCGTACTTCTACCTCTACGTCCTCAACCTGCTGCTCAGCGAACGGTTCGGCCTCAACAAGGGAGTCCCGGCCAAGGCGCACGCCGCGTACCTCGCCGCCCTCGACGACCTGCGCGCCCTCGGTCGCCGGACCGCGCCGACCGACCCGGGCGCCACCGCACCGTACCTGGGCTACTACGAGGGCGGATACCGCCTCACACGCGACGGACGCGACCTGAACCTCCACCTCGGCCCTCGCACCCTGCCGCTCGGCATCCTGCCCGACGGCAGCTACGTGGTGACCAGCGGACTGCTCGTCGAGAACAAGGTCCTCCTCACCCGGGACGTCGACGACACGCCCCGCATCGAACTGGTCGGCCTGGAGACGGTCCGCCGCACCGTCGGGCTGGAGACTCCCCGCGGGTAGCGGCCGTCCGTCAGTGGTGGCCCGTGTCGTTGACGCGGAAGCGGTTGCCGTCGGGATCGGCGAGAACGACGAAGTCGGTGCCGCAGGGGGACAAATGTCAGCGCGCGTCGCGCAGGTGAAGGAGATAGGCCGCGGTCAGCGCCACGGCACGGTCAGGGTCCTTCGACAGTTCCACGAGCGCGTCCGACGTCCTCGTCCCCGGGATGCCCGCCAGCGCCTGGGTCAGCCGCCCGCGCGCGGGTGCCTCCGTGGTCGGGTGGGCGAGACGGTCGAGGAGCCCGTCCGCGAGCCGGTCCGCCGTGACGGGGTCGCTCGCCAGCACGCTCAGTGCGTCCGCCGCGTCGGTGTCGTTGCGTCCCTCCACGATCATGTCGAGGAGGGTCGGGACCGCGTCGCCCACGCCCCGTGTCCCCAGCGCCAGAGCCGCGTGCCCGCGGACCGCGGAGTCGGGGTGGGCGAGGGCACCCCGCAGATACGTGGTGGCCTCGGCGTCCGGCATCTCGGCGAGTGACCGAACGGCCCGTTCCCGTACCGCGGCAGTCGGGGAGGTCAGCCCCTCCGCGAGCAGCGCCGGTCCGCGGTCGCCGGAGCGCGCCAGGGCCCATCGAAGGGCCCCGGCGACGTTCGGCTCCGTCTCGCTCAGCACCGCTTCGACCAGGGCCTCCACAGGCACCGGAACCTCTCCGCCCGAGGACAGCGCGGCGCGCTGCCGGGCGTCGGCGCTCTTCGAGGCCAACGCCTGGAGCAGCGCGACGACTTGGAGGACGTCCTCCCAGTCGGCAGGCTCCGCGGCATGGATCCTGCGCAGCCGCGTGAGCAACTCGGTCTCCGCCGCGATGCGTTCGCGGGTCTCATCGATGAGACCGTCGACGAGCGACGAGGGCGTGAAGCCGGGATCGTCGAGCGCGCGCCCGATCTCACGCAGCGACAGCCCCAGCGACCGCAGGCTCTCGATATGGAAGATCCGCCGGATGTCGTCCCCGGAGTACTCCCGGTAGTTGGAGCCGGTACGCCCCGAAGGACGCACCAGACCGAGCGACTCGTAATGCCGCAGCATGCGGGCACTGACACCGGACCGTCGCGCCACCTCACCGATCAACACGCCCTATCGTCCCTCCTGCCCCGGCCCGTCGAGGACCGCGACGCGCTTCGCCTCCTCGATCGCCAACTCAAATCCGGCGTCCGGATCGCGCAGCAGCCGCTGGGTGGCGAGCGCGTGCGCACGGGCGCGCGGGCCGGGCGCCGTCGTCGCGGCGAGCAGAACCGGCACGATCACGTCTCCCAGTGCGACCAGGGCCCGGCTGAGACTGAGCTGAGTCTCCCGCCCACCGCGCCCGAACTGGGTCGCCAACTCCGCTGCCAGCTCGGCTTCTTCGCCCGCGGGCACGAGGACGACCGCGGCGCGCCAGGCGCTCCGCGCCACCTCGTCGTCGGCGTCGGACAGCAGGGCCGGTGTGATCGCCGGCCACCCTCGCCTGTCACCGATCTTGGACAGCGTGTGCAGCGCCTGGCTCCGTGCCTGAGCACGGTCCGAGCGGACCTCGGCGAGCAGCGCGGGAAGTGTCGTGGACACCGGGTGGCGGATGAGCGCCCAGGTCAGCATGTCGCGGACGAAGAACTCGGGCTCGACCGCGCAGCGCTGGACGAGGCCGGGGACGAAGCGGGGGTCGGGCGCCGAGCCGACCGCCAGCGCGGCCCGCAGCCGCACGGACGAGCTGCCGTCCTCCAGCCCCCGGAGCATGCGTACCGCAGCCGCAGCCGCAGCCGCAGTCGTGTCTGTGTCCGTGTTCGTGTTCGTGTCCTGTTCTGTGATCGTCATCGAGACCACCTCCTGGGCACGCAGTGAAGGCCTTGCCACCGTGTCAAGGTCAAACGGGACCGGTTCGGCGAGTCTCCTCGCCCAGCGGCACCGCGACGGTCACCGCGGCCGTGTGATCATGTCGGCATGACCGCCGGCCGCATCATCTTCCTCAACGGCACGTCCAGTTCGGGAAAGTCGAGTGTCGCCCGCGAACTGCTCGACGTACTCGACGACGGTGTCTTCTTCCATCTGGCGGTGGACGGCTTCAACGCGATGCGCACCAAGCGGAGCCTCGGTGAGGCGGAACTCGAGTCCACGCTGCGGCGGACGAGAATGGGCTTCCACCGTTCGATCGCCGCGATGGCCGAGGTCGGCAACGACGTCATCGTGGACCATGTGCTCAGCGAGCGGTGGCGGTTGCTCGACTGCCTGTCGGTCCTTCCCGCGGAGAGCGTGCTGTTCGTGGGCGTCCACTGTCCGTTGGAGGAACTCGTGCGCCGGGAGCGGGCGCGCGGAGACCGTCCGCCGGGCCTGGCCGCGCACCAGTACGACCTCGTGCACCGTCACGGAGACTACGACCTGGAATGCGACACCGGCACGTCGAGCCCGCGCGAATGCGCCGAACAGATCAAGGAGTTCCTTCCCCTTCGCCCGAGCCGGACCGCGTTCGCCCGGCTCCGTGATCGTCACGTGCGCGTTGCCCCCGAGGGGAGTTGAGACGGAAGGTGGGCCTACTCGTCCGTTCGTGGAGGGCTGTCGTCGTCCTCCTGCTCGCGTCGACCGCCATGACGTCCGTCCTCTCGGGGTGCTCCTCGAGCGGGGGAGCCGATGTGGAACTGGTCGTCCCCTCGGTCTTCTACGTCTCACGGGATCCGCACCAAGCCGCCTCCGACCTGCGAGTTGAGGAGAGGGCTGCCGGCGGGGAGACGGCCGGACTGCGGATCACCTTCGACGCCGCCGATCTGAAGGACGTCGTCACCGTCAAACGCGCGCTCGACGACTGTGTCGTCCACCTGCCCGTCTACCATTGCGACACGCAGGTGGGGCCGACGGGCGCGGGAAGCGTCCAGGCCTTCCACCTGAGTCCCGCGAAGGGCGCGATAGCTGGTGACTCCGGCGTCCTGCGCTACCGCGTCACCGCACCCGGCATGCGGCCCGTCACCGGACACACCCGCATCGTGGTCGGCCGACCGGTGCTCCGGGTCACGACTCAGTCCCGTCAGGGCCCCGTGGAACCCGGTGAGAGCCTCGCGGTCCGTCTGACCGTACGCAATGTCGGTGACGTGCCCGCCCGTGGAGTGGCGTTGAGCATGGAAGCACACGACGGCGTCACCATCGGCGACCGGCACCCCAACTGCCGCTATCGAGCGAGCACTTCGGCCAGGTGCCGGCTCTCCGCCGCCGACGTCGTCATTCCACCCGGCCGGTCGTACGGCCTGGCCGCCCCCGAACACCTGCGGGTCGCGGGGGACGCCAACTATCCGACCGTCGACGTGAGTGCCGCCGCCGTCGGCACCGAGTACGTGCCCCCGGCCGAGATCACATCACGGTACCGGCCGGGTGACGGGACGCCCTTGCGGCTCGTCCCGGCGACCGAGGCCGATCCCGGTGGGCCGGACAGGGCCGGGGACGGACAGCAGGTGCTTCACGTGCCGGTGCGCAACCGGAGCGAGCTCGCGGCGGTCGCCGACACGGCCCGTGGCCCCGTCGGCAGTCTGGCCGGCGTGCGGATCGGCGTGCGCAACAACGGCCCCGGCTCGCTGCCGGCCACGGTGAAAGTCGTCTTCACGGTGCCGGAGGGCACCACGGTCGTGGAGTCGCCGTACAGCTTCGAAAGCGACGAGGAGGTGATCGACCAGGACTGCCTGGCCGTCGCCGCCGATGGCACGCCTCTGGCCGAGGCATTCGTGAAGCAGCCGAGTGCCCGACGGTACGTGTGCACGGCTCGCGTCGAAGCCGTGGGGGCCACGACGACCTTCCCCTTCACCCTCCGCATCGACAAGGACAGCACCGATCGCGGCGGCCACGTCACGGTCTCGGACGGGGACCCCGCACGCCCCAGCCGGGACAGCACGCCGACCGACGACGCGGCGGACGTCGTCGTGTTCGTGTGGCCGGGCCCGGCCTGGGCCACACCCGGCTTCTACATCGGCGCTGCCGTCGCCGTCCCCCTGCTCGCCGTCGCCTCGGCCCTGTACGCGCGGCGCCGAAAGCTCCGGTAGTCGGCGGTGCCGATCAGGCGAGCGAGGCCCAGGACTTCCAGTACGTCGAATCCCCTGCCTGGACACGGCTCTTGAAGGTGCCCGTGCCGGTTCCCGCGTTGAGCCAGAGGGTGTTGGAGGTATCACGGGAGACGAGGTCGTTCCTGCCGTCGCCGTTGAGGTCGCCCGCGCCGATCACGTCCTTGTAGGTGCGGCCCCAGTCCTTGAACACCTGGACGCGGTCCTTGAGTTTGCCGGTGCGGGTGCCGTTGTAGCGCCAGAGCTTTCCGGAGCCGTCGAGGGCCAGGACGTCACCGAGGCCGTCGCCGTTGAGGTCGCCCGCGCCGATGACACGCTTGTAACCCGTCCAGGCGGTGCGGATCCTCACCCGCGGCAGGAAGCCGTCGGTACCGTTGTGGGCGTACAGGTAGAGATCACCGGAGGCCTTGTTCCGGGCCAGCAGATCGGGGCGGCCGTCGCCGGTCTGGTCGCCGCTGGAGAGCAGGACGTCGTACGCGCTCCAGTCCCGCGACAGCCGCCGGTAGGCGGAGTCGGGCGTGGGCAGGCCGCCGCACACGGGGGTGTAGAGACGCGCCTCGCCGCCGGGCAGCCGGACGACGAGGTCGTTGCAGCGGTTCCCGTCGAAGTCGCCGAACGGCACGAGCCGGGTCGCGGCCGCCCAGGGGCGCGCCTGGAACGTGCGCAGCGGATTGGTGCCGTCCTGCGTGAGCAGGTTCATCGTGTCGCCGAGGCCGGTGCCCAGGATGTCCGAGCGGGTGTTGTCGGCGTAGTCGTGCCACTTGGGCAGGGCTCGGGTGGCCGTGGTCGCGGTGAACGCGGCGGGCGAGGAGCCGTCGGACCCGGACTGCGTCCAGACGGCGACCGGGCGCCCCTTGTCGTCGGTCGCCACGAGGCCCGCGCTGGTGGTCCCGTCCGTCAGGGAGTTGAGGGTGCGCGGCTTGGACACACTGCCGACGCCGACGCTCTGGGCGACGAAGTCGCGGCGGACCGTGTGGCCCGAGACGAAGCGCTTCTGGGTGTACGTCAGGACCAGCGAACCGTCCGCTGTCCGAGCGCTGCCGAGCGAGCCGGCCTCGGTGTTGTCGGCCAGGTCCTGCCGGGCCTTCCAGCCGGTTCCGCTCGCGGGGCGCGTGGCGACGGCCGGGCCACTGAGGCCTGAACCGACCGCCGTGACATCGCCGTTCGGTGCGGTGAGCAGGTCGGCGGGCCGGGTGCCGTTCGCGTAGATCCCGGTGCTCTCGGCCGGACCCCAGTTCGCCGCCCCGGCGGGCTTGCGGGCGTAGTTGTTGAAGGAGAGCAACTGGAAACCGCCCTGCGGGTGGGCCGCCAGCGTGACCAGCCGGGGCTTTTCGCCGAGCTGCGGCAGATCCCGCGGCGCGGTCCAGGAGGTCGAACCGGCGGGCTTCTCCAGGTATTTGTAGTGCCACTGGTAGGCGGTGGGGTCCGGGTCGACGCCGTCCCCCGTGTAGTAGCTGTCGCCGCCCCAGATCAGCCCCAGGGCACCGTCCTTGGCGACGGCGAGGCGCAGATCCCGCAGGTGGTAGTCGTAGACGTTGTCGGGCCGGACGATCGGCTCCGGGAGCCGGTCGAGGACCGTGGGCGCGGACCAGGCGCCGGTCGGTCCGGGGCGCTCGGACACGGTGAGCCGGTGGTCCTTGTCCATCCAGGCGACGGCCTGACGGCCAGAGGGGCCGGCCGCGACCGTGGTGACGGCGGTTCCCCGGTAGTAACCGTCCGAGGCGGAGGTGCCGACCGCGACGACCTCGGCCGGCCCGAAGGCGGTGGCGTCGGGTGCCAGCCGGGACATGCGCAGTGTGCCGCTCGTCGCGTCCGCGGCCTTCTCCCACCATACGAGGGTGAGCGCGCCGTCGTCCGTGCGATGGAGCGTCGCGCCCGGGGCGGGCTCGGTGGATCGCCAGGTCGAGCTGCCCGCGGGCCTGACCGACAGCACGGTCTTGCCGCCTTGTTCGAAGAGGCCCGCCAGGGTGCCGCCGCGCGACGACTGGAGGTCGATCACCCGGGTGACGCCGGGAAACTGCTTCGGCGTGGCCCAGGGACCTGACCCCACGGCGGTCGCGGCGGTGCTGCCCGTCGTGGCGGTGGCGGCGGCGGTGGACGGGACCGCGTGCGCACACGGCGCCGTCACGGTCAGTGCGAACACGGGAACCAGCGCGGTCCCCAGAAGCGCGCGCGAATACGTGATCATGTGGAAGGCCCCCCCAGGCTTGATCTCATGAAGTAGTCGCAGCGTATATCAGCCAAGATCACGGAAGGGGCCGCCCCGGCGGCGCTCACGAGCGGGCAACGCGTGGGCGCGGGTCCGTCACCGCCGACGGGATCGCCCCGCGCTTCGGGCAACACCCCGTCGGACGGCCTGTCCTGCCTGCATAGAGTTCGGGCATGTCCGTTTCGCCGCACCTGCAAGAGATCACCCCTGACAACTTCGAGACCGCCATCGACCTGAGAGTCCGGCCCGACCAGGAACACGCGGTGGCACCCGTGGTGAAGTCGCTCGCCGAGGCGTACGTGCACCCCGGCATCGCCTGGCCCCGGCGCATCTGCGACGGCGACGAGGCCGTCGGCTTCCTCATGGCCTTCTTCGACATCGACTGGACCGGCGACGGCACCGACTTCCGCTCCGGGCTCTGGCGCCTCAACATCGCGGCCGGCCGGCAGGGCCGGGGCTACGGACGCTTCGCCGTGCGGTCGGTGGCCGCGGAGATCCGGCGGCGCGGAGGTACGCGCCTGACCACCACCTGGCATCCCGGAGAGGACGGCCCCGGGGATTTCTACCGGACATTGGGATTCCGGCCGACCGGAGAGACCAGCGGCGACCAGACGGTGGGCGCGCTGGAACTGGACCGGACGTTGACTCCCGCCGCGTCCGGGCGGCCGGAATAGCCCCCGGACGCCCCGCGTTCCACGATCATGACAACCAATGCGCCGCACGCCGAGGTTCTGCGCTACACCGCCTTCTCCAGCACCCCCGACGGCGGAAATCCCGCCGGTGTCGTTCTCGACGCCTCCGCCCTGGACGACAGCGAGATGCTGGCCATCGCCGCCGACCTCGGATACTCGGAGTCCGCGTTCCTGACCGCGCCCCCGGAGGACCTCGGCGTCCCGGAGGGACGGGCGTACACCATCCGCTACTTCAGCCCGAAGGCGGAGGTGCCGTTCTGCGGGCATGCCACCGTCGCCACCGCCGTAGCGTTGGCCGAGCGGATCGGGCCCGGTGAGCTGGCGTTCGCGACGCGCGCCGGCGTCGTACCGGTGGAGGTGGCCCAGGAGAACGGGACGGTCCGGGCGACGCTCATCAGCGTCGAGCCGCGCGTCGAGGAGATCGCCGACGCCGATCTCACGGAGGCGCTCGCCGCGCTCGGCTGGCCGGCCGGCGATCTCGACCCGGCCTTCCCGCCCCGCATCGCGTTCGCGGGTGCCCGCCACCTCGTACTCGCGGCGGCGACGCGTGCTCGCCTCGCGGATCTCGCGTACGACTTCGCGCGTCTCGAAGCCCTGATGCACCGCCTGGATTTGACCACGGTCCAGCTCGTCTGGCGGGAGTCGGCCACGGTCTTCCACGCCCGTGACCCCTTCCCCGTCGGCGGAGTCGTCGAGGACCCGGCGACCGGCGCCGCGGCCGCCGCGTTCGGCGCCTACGTCCGCGAGCTCGGCCTGGTCCCCGAGGAGGCCGTCCTTACCCTGCACCAGGGCGTGGACCTGGGCCGTCCCGGCGAACTCACGGTGACCCTGCGCCAGGGCGACCCCCGAATCCGCGTCAGCGGCGCGGGAACGCGCATCGACTGACCGGTTGGCTCCGCCATTCCTCGCACACCGTCGCGAGCCCGCCGACGCGCCGAAGGGGCCGCGCCGACGAGCGACGAACCCGGGAAAGCGCACGGCCCATCGTCCGCCCCGCGCACACGAGCGCGCGG
>NZ_JBHYXD010000005.1:0-8887 GCF_042751995.1 Streptomyces sp. NPDC059371
ACCCGACCGGCCGCCAAGAACACGCACCCGACCGGCCGCCAAGAACACGCACCCGCCGACGGGCCGTAAGGCGCCGTCGGCGGGTGCGGGTGAAGCGGGTGGTGCGGGGGTGAGATCAGTAGGCGCCGTTGACGTTGTCGATGGAGCCGTACTTGTCGGCCGCGTAGTTGCAGGCCGCGGTGATGTTGGCGACCGGGTCGTAGATGTTCGACGACGTGCCGGCGACGTGGTACGCCTGGAACGTGGGGTCGATCACCTGGAGCAGGCCCTTGGAGGGGATGCCCGCGACGGCGTTGGAGTCCCAGTTGTTGATGGCGTTGGGGTTGCCGGAGGACTCGCGAATGACGTTGCGGTGGATGCCGTCGTAGCTGCCCGGGATGCCGGCCTTGGCCATGACGTCCAGGGATTCCTTGATCCAGCCGTCGAGGTCGTTGGTGTACGTCTTGGCGGCGGCCTGGGTGACGGTGGTCGACTTGGACTTGGCGACGGCGGGGGTCGCGTTCGCCGTGGTGCGGACGGTCGTCGACTTCAGCGTCTTCGTGCCGACGGTCAGCTTCAGGCCCGGACGGATCACCGCGGGGTTGTCGCCGATGACCGCGCGGTTCGCCGCGTACAGCTTCTTCCAGCCACCACTCTTGGGGTACTTCTTCGCCACCTTGGACAGGGTGTCGCCGGCGACCACCTTGTAGGTGATGAGCTGGACGTTGGGGACCACCGCGGTGTGGGCGGTCTTGGCCGCCTGGGGGGCCTGCGCCGGGGTGGCGGCGCTGGCGCCGGTCGCGCTCACGAGGGGGAGGGCGAGGGCGATGCCACCCGTTCCGGCGGCGATCATGCCCCGGGTGATGACGTTGGTCTTCATGCGGCGGTGCTTGGCTCGTACGGGCATGGCGAAATGTCCTCTCCGACGCCTGCGAGGTGAGCTGTCGGGTTCGGGCGGGAGATGCCCGGCCGCGCTCTGGGCGCGGCTTCACCCCAAGCCGTTCCGGGTGTGTCCGGACCGGCGGCTTACCTGTGGTTCCCCCGCTCCTGCCGTGCGTGGGTCGATGGGTTTCCGGGCGGCGGCAGGATTCGGCGATCCGCCCGGGTTCGACCAGAACGTATGCGAGAGCACATGTCCGAAACAAGACGAGATTTGACCGTGAAGATCGCTTTCGCCTGGTTAATGCGAGGGTGAAAAGTCCGATTGTGCCGGAATTGGATCCTCAACTTGCCTTTCGCAAAGGGGTTGATCCAGAAAGGGCACCCGGCGGCGGCCTGGCGGGCCGGTGACCCAACTCACGAGACCAAAGAGCATCAAGGCGCCATGAGGGGCCAATTCGGACATTGCGCCTGCGTCGGCGGGCGCTGTCAGGCCCCCCGGAAGGCGCTGAGCGGCCCCTGGTGCGGCGGGAATTGTGGCGCGGGACACATCGGGGAGCGCGGCAGGTCCCGGGCGGGAGCGTCGGCCGGGGGCGGGCCGAACCCCGGTGGGCGCGCGGCGAAGTGGACGTCGTGCCAACCGAGTTCGGCGTGTGCGGGCCCCGCCGGAGGTGAACTCCCGTGCCCGCGGGCCCGGTCGGCCGGGCCGGTCAGCCGGCCGTGCGCGGGATGCGCTTCTCCCAGGTCCGGTGGAAGACGACCTCGTCACCGTTCCTGCAGACGAGTTCGTCGGTCGTGATGAAGTCCTGCGCGTCGCAGGCGATGGCGGAGACCGTCTCGACGCGGGCGTCCCACGGCAGCTCGGGCCGGTGCAGCCGGATCGACCAGACCGAACGGGCGCGGGCGGACAGTGGGTCCGTCGCGTCGATCGTGTACGTCTCCCGGGCCTCCTCCGTGCATTCGAGGCCGTCGGGGAACACCCGGGTCCCGCCGCGCCCCGGGTCCACCTCCAGGCTCCAGGTCTCCGCGGCCACGTCGCGCAGGACCAGGCGCCGCGGGCGGGGCTCGTCCAGGGTCGCCGAGACGGTCACGCCGAGGGGTTCGGCCTCCTCCGGTTCCCCGAAGGTGATCGAGGGGTCCGACTCCTTTGCCCGTACCGGGAGTTCGAGGACGCTGCCGACCGGCTCCAGGGTGAAGCCGGCCTCCGAGCCCGGCTGGGGCCAGATCCAGGGCCAGTACGCGGAGGAGACGCCCAGCCGGATGCGGTGGCCCGCCGGGAACGCGTAGCCGATGGCGTTCAGGTCGAGGACCACGTGCTCCGTGGCGCCCGGTCGCCAGGGAACCGCCTGGTCGAGGCCCCGGCGCGCCGACAGGTTCAGGGCGCCCCGGGTGACGAGCGTGGACGCCCCGTCCGGGGCCACGTCGCACAGCCGGGCGATCACCTGGCCCCTGGGCGACGCGGACGTCAGCCGCAGATTGACCCGGGGGCGGCCCAGGACCCAGGTCTCCTCCGTCACCTCGAACTCGAAGCAGGCCGACCGGGCGTCCTCCTCCCGCTGGTCCGGCGGCAGGTCGGCGTCGTCGCCCGAGGGGAAGAGCCGGCCCGCGTCGACCCCCGTGTGCTGCGGGGACCGCACCGGCAGCGGAGCGCCCTGGAGCGCGTACGCGACCGGGGTCACCGAGGGTGAGGGCCAGGCGGGGTCGCCCACCCAGCGGCCGGGGACCCGCTCGTACACGGTCGCCGGCGGGTGCGCGTCCATCACGTACGAGCGGAGAAGAGGGACGGAGAGCGTGTCCGTCTCCTCGTCGCGGAGCCAGTGGTCCCACCAGCGCAGCGTCTCCTGGAGGAAGCCGATCGCCGGTCCGGGCGGCAGGCCCCGGTCCGGGTACTGGCGGGACCAGGGGCCGATGAGACCTCGTACGCGATCCGGCGGCAGGTTCCGCACCAGGCGCAGCACCGTGTCGCGGTGCGGGTCGTGCCAGCCGCCGACCGCGAGGACCGCCGCGCGGATGGCTCCGTACTCCTCGCGGACGCCGCCCTCGCGCCAGTACGCGTCCCGGGTCTGGTGGGCCAGCCAGGTGTGCGCGCAGGGCGTGACCGCCTCCAGCCGCTTCTCCCACATGTCCCGCCACATCCCCTCGCCCACGTGCGCGGGGTCCGGCGGGCGGGCGGCGAAGGCGAGCAGACGGGCCGACCGGGCGTGCGTGTCGACGGCGAGGACGGAACCTCCCGCGTGGTGCGAGTCGTTGTCATAGAGGTCGTCGGTCGAGCAGACCGTGACGACAGCCTTGAGCGGCTCGGGCGCGCGGGCCGCGACGCGGAGGGAGCTGAAACCGCCCCACGACATCCCGAACATGCCGACCCGGCCGGTGCACCAGGGCTGAGCGGCCAGCCAGGAGATCACCTCCACCCCGTCGTCCGGCTCGGCCCCCGACCGCTCGTCCCCCGGCAAGCCCTCCGAATTGCCGTGCCCCCGCACGTCCACGCGGACGGAGGCGTAGCCGTGCCCGGCGTACCAGGAGTGTCGTTGCCGGTCGCGCGAGGCCGTCCAGTCGGTCAGGCGGTACGGGACGTACTCCAGGAGCGCCGGTACGGGCTCCTCGGTCAGTGGCCGCCAGATCCGGGCGTACAGACGGGTGCCGTCCGAGAGAGGGACGAGGACGTCCTCGTGAGTGGTCTCGTAGGGGAAGGACGTACGGATGTGCATGAGCGTCACCTCAGGGGACGGAATGCGTCGTGCGGCACGGCCGGAAGAACGGGGACCGTCGGGTCCCGGCCGTACACGGGTCGGGCACGGCTGTGGGACACGGTGGCCTCTTCCGGGTGCTTCGCCGCATGTCGTCGCAAATCGGTTCACATCGTCTGATCATGAACATACCGCCGGTGATCGGGTGCCGCCCGTGAGCCGGGGTACCCGTCGTTGGGGCACCTAGGTGCTTCCCGTGTGCCTTCCGGGTGTACTCCCGCATACCTCCTGGCGGAGCCAAGTGGGCCGGGGGACGGTGGGCGCTCGTGGTGATCGAAACGTGACCGGATACGCTGACTTGAGTGATGGCAGCGACACATCGACAAACCGTGTCATCGACCGAATGATCGACCGAGTTCGCCATGTGATCGTCAGCAGACAGGAGAACCTCTCGTGACCGTCGTCGGGCCGTTCGGGCTGAGCGTGCGGGACCAGGCTCTCGAAGCCGATGTCCAGGCCGGATTGGCGGCTGTCGAGGAGGGTTTGCTCGAAGCCACCAAGAGCGAGGTCCCGTTCATCACGGAAGCCGCCCAGCACCTCGTGCGGGCCGGCGGGAAGCGGTTCAGGCCGCTGCTCGTGATGCTCGCCGCGCAGTTCGGCGACCCCTACGCGCCGGGTGTCGTGCCCTCGGCCGTGGTCGTCGAGCTGACCCACCTCGCCACGCTGTACCACGACGACGTGATGGACGAGGCCGAGGTCCGGCGCGGGGTCGACAGTGCCAATGTGCGCTGGGGCAACTCGCTGGCCGTCCTCACGGGTGACTTCCTCTTCGCCCGTGCCTCGTACATCCTGGCCGACCTCGGGCCCGAGGCCGTCCGGATCCAGGCCGAGGCGTTCGAGCGGCTGGTGACCGGACAGATCCTGGAGACCGCGGGGCCGCGCGACGGCCGCGATCCGGTCGACCACTACCTCGACGTGCTCGGCGGCAAGACCGGGTCCCTGGTCGCGGTCGCGTGCCGGTTCGGCGCGATGATGTCGGGCGCCGACGAGACCGTCGTGGACGTGCTCACGCAGTACGGCGAGCGGCTGGGCGTCGCCTTCCAGCTCGCGGACGACGTCCTCGACATCGCGTCCGACTCGCACGAGTCCGGCAAGACGCCGGGGACGGACCTGCGCGAGGGCATCGCCACGCTGCCGGTGCTGCGGCTGCGCGAGCGCGCCGAGCGGCTGGGCCTCGCCGAGGACATCGCACTGTGCGAGCTGCTCGAATCCGACTTGACCGACGACGCGCGGCACGCGGAGGCGCTGGCCCGGCTGCGGGAGCACCCCGCACTGGAGCAGGCGCGCCGGGACACCGTGCGGTACGCGGAGGAGGCGCGCGCCGCGCTGGCCCCGCTGCGCGAGTGCGACGCGAAGGCCGCGCTGGTCGAGTTGGTGGACGCGGTGGTGCACCGGGCCGGCTGAGCCGACGCGGGGGTCACCGGTTACGGACAGGCTGGGAAGCCTTGCGCGAGTCACCGGTCACGGGCCGGCTGGGAAGCCGACACGCGAGTCACCGGTCACGGGCCGGCCAGGGCGCCGAACGGCGGATGTCCGGTCATGAGCCGGCCAAGGTGCCGTGCCGAACGGCGAACGTCCGGTCATGGACCCGCCAAGAGGCCGGTTCGCGGTTCACCGGTCACGTGCCGGTCGGGGCGTTCATCCGTCGATGTCCGGTCACGGGCCGGCCGGGATGACCGGCCCATGCGAGGGGCGGCTGTCAGTAGCCTCCGCCGGCTCCCGGGCTCGTGGTGGCCGGTGCCGGTGTCGAAGACGTCGCGACCGGTGTGGTGATCTTCGCTCCGCTGGGCGTGACGGCCCACCACGTTCCGTCCACTCCCTGGCCGTACGGCTCCTTCGGCTCGTCGTCCTTGGCGTACCGGTACAGGGGCCAGCCCGCGAGGGTGATCTGGGTGGTGCCGTCGTTGCGCTTCACTGTGGAGACCAGGCTCTTGTCGATGCCCTTCGTCGTCACCGCGCTCTTGGCCGTGGTCGTGGCCGCGGGCCAGAGCGCGGCGCAGGTGTCGTAACAACTGACCCTCGTCGGGTTCACCGAGTCCGTGTCGAAGCGGTACAGGACGTAGCCCTTGCCGTCGGTCACGACCGTCCCCAGTTTCGCGACCTTGGCGGTGGTCAGCGTCGACGTCGCCGATCCGGTCGTGCCGCTCTGCGTGGAGCCGCTCTTCTTCGGGGTGCTGGTCCCGCTGCCGCTGCTGCCGCCGCCTCCCCCTCCGCATCCGGCGAGCGCGAGCGCCAGGACGGCGGCGCCCGTGGCGGCGTATCCCGTGACGTGCCTGATGGCAACCATGGTGATCCCTCGATCCTGTGAGCCCGGAGTGCTGGGCGCTCCGGTCGCTGCCACCCGTACGTACGGATTCGAGCCGATTTTTGCTCGAATGGTCGCCACATTTGACTGCTTCTGAGCGATACGGAGTGATGTGACCGGCGCCACACGGCGAGGGTGAGTCCGGGCCGGACCGGGTCCGTAATCCTGCGCAGAAGCTGACGCAGGGGACGTCGGCCGGGTTACGGGGAGAAAACGGAATCATGGGATCGAACACCATGTTCACGACGCGTCGCCAGAGCCTGATCCTGATCGGCGTGGCGGTGGCCACCGCAGCCGGAGTCACCATCGCCGTCGTCCCGGCGGCCGCCGCCGACCACGGCGCGCACGCCGGGAGCACGAGCCGGAGCCGGAGCGGCGGCGCGCACCATGCCGGGCGCGACGCGCGGACGGCCGTGACCAGCCACGCGGTCATGGGCGGCAGCGGCGGCACCGTCCTCGCCGCGAGCCTGCGCGGCGCCGCCGAAGTGCCCGTCGCGGGCGGCCCCGCCGTCGGCGACCCGGACGGCGCGGCGCTGGAGTTCATCAAGGTCGAGGGCGACAAGGTGTCCGTCGCGGTGAAATGGCGCGGTACCGGCAGGCCCACCCTGCTCCACATCCACCAGGGCGCGAAGGGAGCGAACGGCGACGTCAAGATCGACTTCAGTGGACTGCTCGGCCGGATCAAGGGCCACAGCGCTGTCGGAACCGTCAAGGTCGAGGACACGGCCCTGCTCGACACGC
Source organism: Streptomyces sp. NPDC059371 (assembly GCF_042751995.1). Lineage (NCBI taxonomy): Bacteria > Bacillati > Actinomycetota > Actinomycetes > Kitasatosporales > Streptomycetaceae > Streptomyces > Streptomyces sp. NPDC059371. The sequence continues at coordinate 6,652 of NZ_JBHYXD010000005.1, forward strand.
TGAAGAGCGACCCCGGTTCGTTCTACGCCAACCTGCACACCACGAAGTTCCCGGGCGGGGCCGTCCGCGGACAGCTCCACAAGGTGACGGGCACCTTCGACTTCCGCAACGCCCTGCACAACTTCCAGGCGTCCGTGGTCGAGGGCGAGCAGATCTACGAGTGCAAGCCGGCCGACGGCGGCGGCCACGCCTTCGCCCAGCGCGACGTCTCCGCACGGCTCGGCGGCCACATCGCTCACTCGTTCGTGAAGCCCAACTCCGGTACTCCGCAGTGGATCGCGCCCGACCGCAGTGCCGTCACCGGGGCGCTGATCGCGAAGACCCCGAACGGCGCAACGAACATCCCCGAGCTCGACCTCAGGGCCGCGCAGTCCGGCGGGGACCACGGTCTGCTGGCTGGCACGCAGGAGATCCTGCGCCTCAACACGGTGGGCGGTGTCGCCCCGGCGGGCTCGTGCACGCCGGGCGCGATCGTGGGTGTTCCCTACCGCGCCGACTACGTGTTCGTGCAGCGCTGAGCCGAGCCGCTGAGCCGCCGGTCCGGCAGGACATCGGCCGACGCGTCGCCAGGGCGGCGTTTCCCCCGTGAGCGACCCCTACGGGTCCGGGGGAGGCGCCGCCCTCTCACGTCATACCGCAGGACTACGCGGAGTTGAGCCCGCGGGTTGACGCGTTCATCCGGCGTATTTGGTCAGATGGAGAACACCACTCCTCACCGGTTCCGGGTGAGAATGGCGGCTTAGGAGTGGAGCGGAAACGAGGGCAGGGCCGCCGCCGACGACGGAGGTAAGGCACACATGGCACCGTACGAATCCGACGACAGCGCGAGGGCCGAGGAGGCCGACGACAGGCTCGCCGGGCGACGCAAGGCCGCTCGGTACGTCGTTCCGGTCGCGGTGGTGGGGGTGGCGGCGGCGACGATCGGGCTCGTCCCGGCGCTCGCCGACTCCGGAGACCCCGACCTGCCGAAGGTCACCGCGCAGCAACTCATCGAGAAGATCGCCCAGTCGGACGTCCAGCAACTGTCCGGCACCGTCAAGATCAGCACCGATCTGGGGCTGCCCGACCTGGGCGGTCTGGAGAGCGGCCTGCTGTCCGGCGCGGCCGGAGGGCGCGACGGTTCCTCCGCCGACCCGCAGTCCAAGCTCCTCGAACTGGCCTCGGGCACGCACACCCTGCGTGTCGCGGCCGACGGTCCGGACAGGGGCAAGGTCTCCCTGCTGGACGACGCCGCCGAGTACAGCGTCATCCACAACGGCAAGGACGTGTGGGGGTACGACAGCAAGTCGAACGAGGTGTTCCACTCGACGTCCGCCGAGTCCGGGCACGCCGGCGAGGGCGCCGATGACAAGGCGCCGCGGGATGTCCCGGCCACCCCGAAGGACTTCGCCGACGAGGTCCTGAAGTCCGTGGACGACACGACCTCCGTGACCGTCGACGGCACCGCCCACGTCGCCGGCCGCGACGCCTACAAGCTGGTCATCAAGCCCCGGCAGTCCGGCACCACGGTCGGTGCGATCAGCATCTCGGTGGACGCGAAGACGGGGCTGCCGCTGAAGTTCACGCTGACCCCGGCGAGCGGTGGCGCGGCCGTCGTGGACGCGGGCTTCACCCAGGTCGACTTCTCCCGGCCGGCCGCGTCGACGTTCGCCTTCACCCCGCCGAAGGGCGCGAAGGTCACCGAGGGCGACGACCCGAAGGGCGCGAAGGGCGGCGAGTCGAAGGGCGGCGAACCGAAGGACTTCGAGAAGACGCTCCCGAAGGGCTTCGAGAAGGCGCTGCCGAAGGGACACGAGGGGACGGCCGAGGATCTCGGCGGTTCGAAGACCATCGGCGAGGGCTGGAACGCGATCCTCGTCCTCGAAACCGGTGGCGAGGGCATGCCGTCCGGCGCGTCCGGCTCGACCGGCAACAGCGACGTCGACGGGTTCCTGAACTCCCTCGGCGACCACGTCAAGGGCAAGTTCGGCTCGGGCACGGTCTTCTCGACCCGCCTGGTCAACGCGCTGATCACGGACGACGGCACGGTGTACGCCGGGGCCGTCACCAAGGCCGCGCTGGTGAAGGCGGCTGACGCGGCCCAGTAGCAGCAACCAGGCGAACCGAACCGAGGGAGCCCATGGAGGAGCTGTCCGCCGACGAGCCGGATCCGGCGCCCCCCCGCGGGGCCGCGCCCGCCCCCCCGGGGGGGCGCGCGGGCCCCCCCCCGCCCCACGCCGGGAGCCACGGGGTTGGC